>JANLUG010001062.1:0-7362 GCA_031363335.1 Gammaproteobacteria bacterium | reverse complement strand
AGCATCACGGCGAGAACGTGCTGCCGCTGGTGCGCGCGCTGGCCAACGCCGACCTGTCGAAAGACGCGCCGAACTACGTCTACGCGACGCTGACACAATCGCTGTGGCTCGCTTATCGCCCCGAAACAGGACTGGCGATCGCGATCTGCATCATCGCGCTGCTGGGGCTCGCCACGTGGCGGCGTTGGCAAGGTCCCGGTCACTTCTTCGCAGCGCTCGGCATCGTCGTGTTGGCGCTGACGACGATCGTCGTGTTCGAAATGGCGATGCTCGAGACGGCCGATCTGTTCGCCGGCACGCGCGTGTCTTGGCCCGCCAATCCGTGGCCGTGGCGGTTGATCATCTATGCGGTGCCGATCGTCGCACTGGCGCTGCAACGCCCGCTGGTCCGTCGAGTGGGATTCTGGAACACGCTGCTGGCAGCCTGGTGGTTCTGGTCGCTGCTGACGCTCGGCCTCGCGTGGCATCTGCCGTTGGCATCGCATCTGACGTTGCCGCCCACGGTGATCGCCACGCTCGTCATCGTCGTGCTCGCGTTCGCGCATCCGCTCGATCGGCCGGTATTCCGTTGCTCCGCGGCGATCATCAATACGCTGGTCGCCGGTGTGTTCATGCTGCCGCTCGCGTACATGGGCGAGAACATACAAGGGCTCAACGCCGCACCGGTGATGTTCGTTCCGCTCGCGTTGCTCGCCGTGACGCTGCTGCCGCTACTCGACCGCGGCCGGGTCAAACTGGTGAGGTGGATCGCAGTGGCCATCGCAGTAGTTGGTGTCGCATGGACACACTGGGCGTCGCTGTATTCCGAACAGCGCCCGCAGCGGGTCAATTTCACATACGTCGTCGACGCCGACGAAAATCGCGCGAACTATGTGGCGTGGAGTCCGAATCCATTGCCGGACGGGGTGATGCGCGCATTGCCGTTCGTCACGGCGCCGACACCGCTGCTCTGGGAACACGACCCGGCGTTCGTCGCGCCGGGCGACGTCACGTTGCGCGACGCACTCACATTCGATCCCGTTATCGTGTCGGGCTCAACGCGAACTCTGCGGCTGCGCCCGGCCGCGCAAACGGACGAGATGATCCTGGTGATTCCGAAGGACGCGCCGATCGACGCGATCCGCGTCAACGGCCAGGCGATCGGCGCGGAGAACGAGGACAGCGACTATCGCATGGTCGGATTCGCGGCGCCGCCTGCGGCCGGAATCTCGATCGAAATGGACACCACCACATCCGAGCGCATCGACGCTTATCTCATCGACACCCGTTTCGGCTTGCCGGACAGCGGCCAGGCGCTGGTGGATTCGCGCGGCAAGCTGGCCGCGCCGGGTGGGCACGATGGCGATCGCTGGATCGTCTTCCGCCGCGTGAAGATCTAGCGCCGCCTCACTGTCCGAGCAGCCAATCGAGGATGCGCGGGTTCTCCTCGCGCGGATAGGTGTGCGACAAATCGTCGATCTCCCGGAACGTGACCGCCGCACCCGCCGCTGTGAGCGCCGCGTTGGCGGTGCGGGCCATGTCGATCGGGAACATCCAGTCGAGTGCGCCGTGCACGAGATAGATCGGTAGACCGCGGACGTCGCTCGCACCCTCCAGCAACATCGGATGAAAGCTGCCGGAGATCGGCGCGAGGTGCGTGAACGGCGCGCGCTCGATCAAACCCGTCAGCAGCGAGAACGTGCCGCCATCGGACATGCCCGTCAACAACACGTGCTCTGCGTCGATGGACCAGCGCTCCGCGACGCGATTCACGAGCGTGCGCAACGCATCGCCGTCGAGCGATGGGTTCATCAACGACCAGGTGCCTTCGATCGACGTCGGGCTGACCAGAACGCAGCCGCGCGTACGCGCCTCTCGCAACCAGCTCCATAGAAAGTCGGCGCCGTGGCCGCTGCCGCCGTGCAAGGCAACAATCAGCGGCCAGCGCGTCGACGCATCGTAGTACTCCGGCACATACAGCGAGAATCCGCCGCGCTCGTCGCGCGCGTTGTCGACGTTGAGGATGCCGACATCGTCGCGCAGCGCATCCGCGTCGGCGATGCGACGCACCAGCGCGTCGTCCTGACGCCGGTCCGGTTCCAGGAAGAAGCGACTCACCGGCGGCAACATGAACGACAGCGGATACAAGGCCTCGACCGCCTGCGTGCTGTGGCGCATTGAGCGATACGCGCGCATCACGCCGTTTGGATCGGTCGCGCTCTGCGCTACGCCGTCCAACGCGCGCAGCGCCGCGTCACTCGAGAGAACGATTTGCGAGCGGAAAAACTCGAGATCGTCGGGCCACTTCACCGCATCGAAGTGAACGCGGCCTTCGCGAACGGGCGCACTGAACGGTTCGAGCGCGGCGGCGATTCGCGGAAGGTGCGGCGGATGCAGCCGCCTGCCGGAGAACGCCAATGCCTCGAGGGCGTTCAGCAACGGCGGAACCAGCGCCGTGGTCGCGTCGAGCAACGCATCGTTTTCGTCCGTCATCGATCACCCCGATTTCCTGCTTCACGCAATTCTCCGGGGCTATGGCTCGACACGACAAGTCTGCTTTAATGGCCGGCCTGAAGCCGGTTTCCGGCGTTCACACGGAGATGCCATCGTGGCCAGGAAATTCGATCGCGGCGTCGAGGATGTCGGCAATATTCTCGCTCTCGAGCATCTCAATCTGACCGTGCCCGACCAGGCCGCTGCGGCATTGTTTTACGTCTCAGGTCTCGGCTTCACGCGCGATCCGTACGTCGATTTCGGCGTGTTCAATTTCAACAACATGTGGGTGAACGTCGGCGACCAGCAATTCCACCTGCCGCAGGGCAAGGCGCAGCGATTCCGCGGCAGCATCGGACTGGTGGTGCCGGATCTCGACAAACTGCGCTGGCGCCTCGATCAAGTCAGCCGCTCGCTGACCGAGACGCAGTTTGCGTGGAAAGCCTCCGGCGACCAGGTCGAGGTGACCTGCCCGTGGGGCAACCGGCTGCTTTGTCACGCGCCCGACAAATCGATGACGCTCGGCATCCGCTACCTCGACATGGACGTACCCGCCGGAACCGCTTCGAGCATCGCGAGCTTCTATCGCGAGGTGTTTGCTACGCCCGCAACCGACGCCGACGGTGTTGCAGAGGTGCAGATGGGAACGAACCAGACGATGCGCTTCACGGAAAGAGACGGTGAAGTGGGCGCATACGACGGCCATCACATTGCGATTTATGTGGCGAACTTTTCCGCGGCGCACGACTGGCTCGACGCCCACACGCTGATTACCGAAGAATCGGATCAACACCAGTATCGCTTTCAGGCGCTCGTCGATCCGACGCGAAGCAACGGCGCGCTCGTGGAGATCGAACACGAGGTGCGCAGCATGCGGCATCCCATGTGGGGACGACGCCTGACCAATCGCAACTCGAACCAGACATTCATGACGTTCCATCGCGGGCGCGAAGCATTCGTGCCATGAGTCGCAGCGCGCAACACGAAGCGGCCCCGTACTACCTGCCGATCGGCGACGAACTCGAGGTTTTCGAAGCGGCCTACGAAGCGCGCTTGCCGGTGCTGCTGAAAGGTCCTACCGGCTGCGGCAAGACGCGTTTTGTGGAATACATGACGTGGCGTCTTTACCGACAGCAGGAATCGCCGCGACAATTGCTCGGCGAGCCGCTCGTCACTGTCAGCTGCCACGAAGATCTCACCGCCACCGATCTGGTCGGCCGATATCTGTTACGCGGTGATGAAGCCGTGTGGATGGACGGGCCGTTGACGCGCGCAGTGCGCGCCGGGTCGATCTGCTATCTCGACGAGATCGTAGAGGCGCGCAAAGACACTACCGTCATCATTCACTCGCTCACCGACCATCGTCGGATGTTGCCGATCGAGAAAACCGGCGAATTGCTGCAGGCGCATCCCGACTTTCTATTAGTGATCTCTTACAACCCCGGGTATCAGAGCGTGTTGAAGGATCTGAAGCCGAGCACGCGGCAACGCTTCGTTGCGATCGCATTCGGCTATCCCGACGCTGAACGCGAAGCGATCATCATCGCGCACGAGAGCGGCGTCGATTCCGCTACCGCAGAACGGCTCGCCGTAATCGGCGCGAAGACGCGGCAACTCGCCGATCAAGGCTTCGACGAGGGCGTCAGCACGCGCTTGCTGACATATACGGGGCAGCTGATCAGGCGCGGCATCGATCCGCGCCGCGCCTGCGAAATCGGCATCGTGCACGCGGTATCCGATGACGCGACGGTGCAACAGGCCGTCGCAGACGTCGTCGACGTCGTTCTGCCGTGACGACGCGCGGCGTCGAGCTGCTCGATGTCGAGCGGCGCATCGCACTGTTCGCGCAGGCAATCACCGGCTCGGCATACGAAGTGCGTTCTTCCGAGACGTTCACCGGCGACGAGGTGATCGTCCGGCACGACCGCGCGATGTTGAGTTCGAAGGCGCTGTATCTGCCGCCGCGTATTGCGACGAACCCCGATCGTCAGATCAATCGGCGCGTGTATCGCTTGCTCTCCTTACATCAACTCGGCTATCGGGAATTCGGAACGTTCGAGTTTCGTCTGGCGACCGCGGCGGAGACCTCGCTGGTCCTGGCCGATCGTATCGGCACTGCTGAACCCGTTCGTGAATCCGATCTCGACGCGTTCTATGGCCACTTCGCTGCTCCGGTGCTCGCGCGCGCGCTGTTTCAGACGATCGAAGCACATCGCATCGATTGCCGGATGTTGGCGGCGTATCCCGGTGTACGCGGCGACCACCAACGCGAAGCCGCGACTGAGTTGGATCGTCGGCAACCGCTCACGTTCATGGCCGACCTTCACGACATCCTGGAAGGTACGCTGCGATTCACGCTCGGCGTGCCGATGCACGTGTTGGCGGAGATCGACGCCACGGGCGTCATCGAGCCTATATTGAAGTTGGCCGCGGCCGTAAGGATGGAAGGCGCCGATGTGTACGCGACGACGGAAGCGGTCGCCGCAATCTACGAACTGCTCGAAGCGGGCGGGCTGATTCCGGCGACGCTGGCATCAGGCAACGCAATCACGGAACTCGAAGTGCCGCGCCCCGAGATTCACGGCGAACCGCCCACCGAATGGTTGCAACGCGAAAACCGCCTCGACGATTGGATCGAGGAACTGGAAGGTCTCGATGCAATGATCGCGACCAGCGCAAGCGACGCGGAGGCCGGCATCTCTGAGGCCGGCGCCGAACGTCCGCCCGAAATCGAAGTGCGCCGCGTGACCGATCAACGCGACACCTTGTCGCGCCGGATCGAGATGGAGCGCAACACGCTGCGCCACGCGCTCGGCCACGACGACAAACCCGCGAGTCACAGCTATCTGTACGACGAGTGGGACTTTCACGCGCAACGTTACTTGCGCGGCTGGTGTCGCCTGTACGAACGGCGCACCGATGCGGGTGCTGCGACGGATGTCATCGAACTGCTGAAGCGCATCGCGCCGCACGAGCAGCGCGTGCGGCGGCAGTTTCAACAACTCCCGCTGCAGGCGTATCAACGCACGCGTCGCGTGCTCGACGGCGAGGAACTCGATTGGGATCAGGTGCTCGATCACCACACCGAACTGCGCCGCGGCGCATCGCCCGACGAGCGCGTATATCAGCGCCGCGATCGAGTGACGCGGGACGTCGCGGCGGCATTCCTGATCGATCTGTCGGCATCGACTGATGACCCCGTCGCAAAACCAGAGCCGATACCACCTTCGAATTCGACGGACGACGACGACCCGTTTCTATGGCAGCCGATGAAGATCGATCGCGACGCGCCGCCGCCGCGGCGAATCATCGACGTGCTGCGCGACTCGATTGCGTTGATGGCCCGCGCGCTCGATAGCCATGGCGATGCTTACGGCGTGTTCGGATTCTCCGGATACGGGCGCGACTGCGTCGAGTATTACGTGGCGAAGGAATTCGGCGAGGCGTTTCGCAGCGCGAGCTTGAGAGCATTGGTGGGTATGAGGCCGCGGCGCAGCACGCGGATGGGTCCGGCGATTCGGCACAGCACGGCCAAGCTCGTCCGGACCGGCAGCGCGCTGAAAGTGCTGATCATGCTGTCGGACGGGTTTCCGCAGGACTGCGACTACGGTCCGGACCGCAGCGATCACGAATACGGCGTGGCGGATACGGCGCGGGCATTGGAAGAAGCGGCGCGCGCAGGCGTGCAGACGTTCTGCATCACTGTGGATCGTTCAGGACACGATTATCTGAAACGCATGTGTCCGGACGACCGCTACTTGCTGATCGAGGACATCGAGTCGCTGCCCGATGCCCTCACGAAGGTGTATCACAAGCTGACGGCATAGGCCGCCGTGGTCAGTCGTCGCTGCCGACACCCAGCAGGAAGAGCAGGTTGGTGAACAGGTTGTAGATCGACACGTACAGGCTGACCGTTGCGCGGATGTAGTTCGTCTCGCCACCGCTGATGACACGACTGGTTTCGAACAGGATAGCCGCGCACGCGAACAACACGATGCCGGCGGAGATCGCCAGCGAGAGTCCGGAAATCTGGGTGAAGTAGCTCAGCAGGATCGCGCCCATCAACACGAAGAAGCCGGTCACGAGAAACCCGCTCAGGAAGCTGAAGTCTTTACGCGTTGTCAGCGCATACAGCGACAGACCGACGAACGCGACCGAGGTCATCCCCAGCGCCTGCCCGACGAGCTGTGGGCCGTTCGGCAGCTTCAGGTACATCGACAGCACCGGCCCCAGCGTGTAGCCCAGGAACCCCGTAAAGGCGAACACCGCGAGCAGACCCCACGCGCTGTTCGCGAGGCGTTGCACAACGAACAGCAATCCGAAAAATCCGATCAGCGTCGGAAAGAAGCCCAAATAAGGCGCACCGGCGGCTACCGCCGCATAGGTCACCACGGAGCTGAACGCGAGCGTAAGTCCCAGTAACAAGTAGGTATTGCGCAATACCCGGTTGACTTCGATCGGGCGGGCGATCGCACCGCCGACGGGTCTGATTTCTGCCACAACTGCCTCCCATTGCTAGAGCTGATTCGTCCACTGTGGGACTGTATAGGGCATGCCCGCGACATTATCAATGCAGGCGCCCGCGATACGTGAGATCCCTCCTGTTGCCCCGCGGTTAGTCGGGTATCATCCGGATGGGGTGACTGGAGAGACGTGGTGGATCATCAGCAGATCAAACGCGTTCTACTCGCTCGAAAAGAGGAACTACTCGAGCGGCACAGCCGTATTGCCCGCAAAACGCGACACCGCGAAGAGCCGTTGCCGCAGGACTTCGCGGAGCAAGCCGTCGAACTCGAAAACCAGGAAGTGCTAGAGGCGCTGGACGTCGAAGTGGCCGAAGAGTTGCGTCAGATCTCGCGCGCGTTGCTGCGAATCGAATCGGGCGAATAC
>JANLUG010001056.1:0-1172 GCA_031363335.1 Gammaproteobacteria bacterium | reverse complement strand
GGGACCATGGCTGCGCGTTCGATTGCTTCAGGGACGATATCGTTCGGATTGGTCGCCATTCCGGTCAAGCTGTACTCCACGGTCGATACGACCAAGGCCGTCCACTTCAACTTTTTGAGCAGGGACGGTTCACGCCTGAAGCAGCAGTACATTCGCACGTCCGACGGCAAAGTAGTCGAGCCGGACGACAAGGTCCAGGGGTACGAATTCCAGAAGGGCCAGTACGTGATGTTCACGCCGGGAGAGTTGAAGGCGATGAATGTCGAAGCCACGAACGCGATCGACATCGCCGAGTTCATTCCGCTCGAAGACGTCGAGCGCATCTATATCGAGAAGGTGTACTACCTCGGCCCCGACAAGGGCGCGGCGCGCTCGTATCACCTGCTGCGTGCGGCATTGGCGAAAACGAAGCGAGCGGCATTGGCGAAATACGCCGTGCGAGGCAAGAGTTATCTCGTGTTGCTGCGGCCCATGGGCGAGGGCCTCGTGATGGAGCAGCTCAAGCATCTCGAGGAATTGCGTCCGTTTGCGGAAGTGCCGCTCGAAACGACGTCGATCGATCCGGGCGAACTGTCGCTCGCCATTCAGATCATCGAGCAACGCAACAACGAACACTTCGAACCCGAGAAATACACGGATGAGATCCGTTCGCGCATTCTCGAACTGATTCAGCAGAAGATCGAAGGCAAAGAAATTTCCGTACCGCCCGAAGAGCGACCCGAAGCGAAGATCATCGATCTGATGGAAGCGCTGAAGGCGTCTGTGGGTGCTTCCTCGTCGGCCGATCGCACACGCAAACCCGCGCAGCGGGCGAGCAAGAAGCCGACTGCCACCACTAAGAAGAGTGCTAAGCGAAAGAGCGGATGACAGGCTACGCCACCCGTGACGTTTCCGAACTGATCGGGTTCAACGCCGATCAGGTCCGTCACTACGTACGGCGGGGTTTGTTGACGCCGGAGCGCGGCGGTCGCGGCGAATACCGCTTCTCGTTTCAGGATGTCGTGCTGCTGCGAACCGCCAAGGGCCTGATCGACGCGCGGGTGTCTTCGCGCAAAGCCTACCGCGTGCTGCTGAAGCTGAAGGCCGAACTCACCACCGTGAAATCGTTGTCGTCCGTGCGGATTTTCGCCGACGGTAACAACGTTGTCGTGCGTGAAGACAGCTCGACGTGG
>JANLUG010000741.1:0-4485 GCA_031363335.1 Gammaproteobacteria bacterium | reverse complement strand
CACGGAACACCGGCCGCTTCTGAATGCGCATCCATGCTTCGGTGATGATGCCGAGCGTGCCTTCCGAGCCGAGCACGATGCGGTCGGGGCTCGGGCCGGCACCGCTGCCGGGAAGCCGCCGCGATTCCCACCAACCGGACGGCGTCAGCATCCGCGTTGATTCGACGAAATCGTCGATGTGCGTGTGGTTCGTTGCGTAGTGGCCGCCGGAGCGCGTCGCGATCCAGCCGCCGAGCGTCGACCAGGGAAAACTCTGCGGAAAGTGCCGCAGTGTGTAACCGCGCGGCCGCAGGTAATCTTCTAGGTCCGGTCCGTAGATACCCGCCTGAATGCGCGCCGCGCGCGACACGTCGTCCACTTCGAGCACGCGGTCGAGGCGATCGAGATCGATCGTCACGGCCGCATCGCAGGATTCCGGCACGTTGACGCCCCACACCACCGATGTGCGCCCGCCTGACGGAATCACGATGTGGCCGTTGCTGTCGCACCACTCGAGCGTTGCTTCGAGTTCGGCTTCGGTACGCGGGTGTGCGACGGCGTCGGGCGGCGACGCGAAATCGCCGCGCATCGCCTGCAGCAGTTCGAGCGAATGGCCGCCGTGTGTATGAACGACGCGCTCGTATTTGTCGGCCGACACCCACGCCTGCAGCGCGTTAGGAATCGCGATACGCGGCGCGCGCAGTTCGATGTCGGCGATCGCCGGTATCGGCGGCGGTTCGACAGGCGTGCCCAGGCGCTTCGACCAGCTCGCCGCGAACTTGCGGCGATCGGCCTCACTCGGTTCGTCGCGCTCGAATCCCCACGTCCAGAAACTGCGTCGGCCCTGCATCGCACTCTCCCCCCATTCGCTTCCGCCGAATCATACCTGCGCCGACACCGGGTGCGGCACCAGCGTCCACAGGTTGCTCTTCAGGCCGACCCAGACGACCACCACCGCCATGCCGATCACCGGCACCAGCGCCGCATTGGACGGGCCGAATACGCTGATCACGTAGCCCATCGTCAACGAACCGACCGGCATCCCGCCCATCATGCCGAGCGAGTACACCGACATGATCCGCGCGCGATGCGAAGTCGGCGCCGCCTCCTGTACGATGCTGCGCGCCATGCTCATCGCGACACCGCCGCCGGCACCCCACAGGAAGATCAGCAGATAAAACACTGTGATCGGCACGCCGAAGACGATCGGCACGAACAAGAGACAACCCAAACCCTGCGCCAGGATGACGGCCCGACCCGGCCGCGCGACGCCGCCGCGCGCGAGCAGCACCAGCGTCACCATCACCGTACCTACCATGTTCAGAATGTAGGCGAGGCCGATCTGTTGCGCGCCGCCGTGGTAGATGTCGCGAATGGTCAACGGGATCAACACGGTGAACGCGCCCGCGAAGAACACGCCGATCGCGAACGTCAGCAGCATGATCGGCAGCAGGCGTTCCGAACCGAACACCATCACCAGCCCTTCGCGGATCTCTTTCAGCACGTGTTTGCGAACGGCCGGTTGCACGAATCGCTCGACACGGATACGCGATACCGCAAACGCACCCGACGCCATGATGGTCGCCTGAATGAGAATCAACGGCACTGCGCCGATGTGATCAGCGAGACTGCCGAGGCCGATGCCGAGAATCTGCACGCCGAACTGCATGCCCATCACGATCGTCACGGTGCGCTGAATACGATCGCCGGCGACGCGCGACAGCAACGCATCGCGCGACGGTTGCGAGAACGCACCGACGATTCCCCCGACGAGCGCATAGCCGATGAGCATTCCGTAGCTCAATAGGTCGTTGCCTATGAGCAACGCCATTATCAGAGGCGGCAACGCGCCCAAGAGATGCAGAGCGATCAGCGTGCGGCGCTGATCGAAGCGGTCGCCGACGACGCCGCCGAACAGGATCAGGAACAGCGCCGGCAACGCACCCGCCATCTGCGCAATGCCGACGCGTTGCGCCGGTTCGTGCAGCAGCACGGCCACCAGCCACGGGAACAGCACCATCTGAATGCCGCCCGGAATCAGGAACGAGGAGGTACTCGTCAGGTACCAGCGCAGCGGCGCGTTCAACTACTGAGGTTTCGACAAAGAGGCACGAAACGCAGGGCGTGCTTTGAGCCGGCTGTAGTAATCGACGACGCGCGGATACCGGTCGAGTGGGACGAACTTGCCGGCGAGGTGCACGCTGTATCCGACACCGGTATCGACGGCGGAAAATCCGCTCTTCAGCAGGTAGTCCCGATCCAACAGACGCGCATCGATGACACCGAGCGCTTTACCGAGCCGCCGCGATTCGAGATTGCGTACCGCCTCAGAGCGCTCGTTCGGCGCAATGAACACATTCTGTTGCACCAGGCTCGCGCCGTGCACCGCGACGGTTTCGGCGTAGTGCACCCACTGCAGCCACTCGGCGCGTTCCGGGTGGCCGGGCGCGCGATACAGCGTGCCGTCGTCGTACGTCTCGCACAGGTACTGACAGATCGCACCGGACTCGAACAGCACGAGTTCGCCGTCGACGAGACACGGCACGCGGCCGAGCGGATGAATGGCGAGATACTCGGGCGAGCGCAGCTTCTTCATGTCGAAGCCCAACTCGACCAGTTCGAAATCGAGGCCGAGTTCGTGCAACAGCCACACCGAGCGCATCGAACGCGCCTCGGCGCAGTGGTAAAGGCGTCGCGTCATTGCACTTCCGGGAGTCGAACGATCAAACCTTCGTGCGCGGCCGTGACATTCAGTTGGCACGCGAGCCGGCTGTTCGAACGGAACTCCGACTTCGCGAACTCGAGCATTTCGAGTTCTTCACCTTTCGGCGCCGGGAAGCTCGCAACCCAGGCTTCGTCGACGTAGCAGTGGCACGTGGCGCATGCACAGGCGCCACCGCATTCTGCTTCGATGCCGGGAATGCCGTGCTTGAACGCACCTTCCATGACGGTGTGACCGACGGCGACTTCGACTTCGCGAGCATCGCCCTGATGCTCGACATAGGTCACGCGCGGCATGACGGCTCCGGCTTTGGTGGCTTTGGTAAAGCCCGGTACTCTAACGTCGCTTAGCCGTTATCGCCACGGAAGGTGAACTTGAGGACGCCACGGACGGGCACCGGACGGCCGTCCTCGATGACCGGTTCGAACCGCCAGCGGTTGATCGCAGAGATCGCCGTGCCTTCGAAGATCGGCGCCGAAGAACTGCGCGCCTTCGCGTCTCGCACGTCACCTTCTTCCGTGACGGTGAACTCGACTTCGACCCAGCCTTGCACGCCCTTCGATTGCGCACCACGCGGATACGTCGGGGCGATCTGCTTCTTGACCTTCAATTCGCTGACGGCATACATCCGCGCGAAGCGGCCGTCACGCGCATCCTTCAACCGCGTTTGATACGCGAGTTCCTGTTGCAGCTGCGCGACGAGCAGCGCATCGGAGCCTGCGACCTTCGCCTGCACCAGCAACGTTCCCGCCTGATCGAGCGAACCACCGGCGATCAGTGAACCGGTGCGGTCGAGCAACGCGTCGCGGACGAGCGCGAGACCTCTTTGCGCGGCTTCTGACCCGGGATCGCGCGCGAGCACTCCGCTGAACAGATCGAACGCATTCGGCGTGGCCGGAGGCATGAGTCGGTCGGCCTGCAGCGCTTCGGATGCGGCAACCAGATCATTGAGCACACCGCGGTCATCGGCTCGCTTCGGCTGCTTCGACGTCTTCTCGATGTCGGCGATGCCGGCTGCATCGGGGTCGATCGCGCGCGCTGCCGCGGCGAATTTCAGAGCCTTGTCCTGCTCACCGGCGAACGACGCGGACTGCGCGTTCGCCACAAGCCGCTGCACGATCGATCGCATACCTTGCGCCGCAACGGAATTGTCGGCGTCCAGCGCGAGAATCGCGCGATACGAATCGGCCGCGTTGTCGTCCTTCGGATTGACGAGATTGCCACGCGAGAACTGATCCAGCGCCTTCGCAGTGAGAGCCTGGACGCGTTCGAGGCGGTTTGCGCGAGTGCGCAGGTCGTGCGCATGCGCATCGTCCGCACGCACGTTGAGAATTACCGCGACGTACGCGCGCGCGGCGTCCCAGTCGTTCTGGAAGATCGCGCCCTCGGCCTGGTTCTCAAGGTATGCGATCACGCGCTCCACACCCTGCGCCGCGTCTTTGTTGTCGGGTTCGGTCTCGAGCAGCGATCGGTAGTAATTCAACGCGTTGTCGAATTCGGGTTCGATGATGCGTCCCGCCGCGAATGCGATCTCCGCCTGTTCCAGCAGCGAGTTCGATGCAGGTCGGCCACGTTCGACGTTGCCCGCCGGCGACGCGACCTGCACCTCGCGATCGAGCAGCGCATCCGGCGTCACCGAGGCGTCCTGCTTGACGAACACCCACGCGGCCAGCACGCCCGCGATCACGACCGCCGATGCAGCGCCGAAACTACCCGCGATGTTCGATCCACCCGATTCCTGTCCGAATGTCTGGAGTACTGCCATGGTCACGCCATGCCGTTGA
>JANLUG010000966.1:0-1826 GCA_031363335.1 Gammaproteobacteria bacterium | reverse complement strand
GTCGCTACCTCATTGCGGAAGCAGACGAGAGCGATGCGTCATTCCTGCACCTGCAGCCAATGGTCGCGGTGGTGACGAACATCGATCGAGATCACCTGCGGACTTATGGCGGCGATTTCGCGCGCTTGTCGCACACGTTCGTCGAATTCGTTCACCGACTGCCATTCTATGGTGTGGCCGTGCTGTGCATCGACGACGCGCATGTGCGGGCCATTCTCGATGCGGTGTCGCGCCCGATGCTGACGTATGGGGTCGCAGCCGATGCCGACTTCAGAGCCACGCACATCGAAGTGCGCGGTCTCGCATGGAAGTTCAGAGCCGAGCGGCCCGCGGGGCACGCACCGCTCGATGTAGTGATCAACCTCGCCGGCGATCACAACGTATTGAATGCGCTTGCCGCCATTGCAGTTGCGACAGAGGAGGGTGTTTCCGATGCGGCAATTCTTGCAGGCCTGAAGGCGTTCTCCGGAGTCGGGCGCCGATTCGACGTCGCGGATGGTGTCGAGTTCGCCGGTAAGCAGATCACGGTGGTCGACGACTACGGCCATCATCCGACCGAGGTCGCGATGGTGATCGAAGCGGCGCGCAAGGTGTGGCCGCACCGACGCCTGGTGATGACGTACCAGCCGCACCGATTCACGCGGACGCACGATCTGTACGACGACTTCACAAAGGTGCTGTCGACGGTCGACAAGCTCGTGCTGCTCGAAGTCTATTCGGCGGGCGAGGATCCGATTGCCGGCGCCGATAGTCACGCGCTTTGTCAGGGTATTCGAGAGCGCGGCTCGCTCAATCCGATCTATGCGGCGAGCCCGTCCGAAGCGTTCGATCTGTTGCCGAACATTCTCGAGAACGGCGATGTGCTTCTGGTGCAGGGCGCGGGGAACGTCAATCAGTTGTCGAATCGACTGCGGGGCGACAATGAAAGTCACTGAGCAGATGTCGCGCGGACGCAGCGTTCTCGCGGGCGCGCTGCTCGTGGCGGTTGCGACCGCGCTCGTCACGCTGATGTTCGTGATGAACAGCCCGGTTCAAGTCGTGCGTGTCAGCGGAGACCTGAGTCTGCCCGAACGAGATGCCGTAAAGGCGGCGGTGTTGCAGCGGCTCGACGGTGGTTTGCTTGCAATCAGTTTGGATGATGTCGTCGAAAGTGTTTTGGCGCTTTCGTGGCCACGCGAAGTCCGCGTGCGCCGGGTATGGCCCGGCATCGTCGACGTAAAGGTCGCCAAGGATACGTTCGTCGCTCGATGGGGCAGTGGCGGAGTCTTGAATAGCGGCGGCGAAGTGGTCGACAGCGCCGGCCCGCCCGACGAGACGCTGCCGCTCATCCGTTGCGCGAATGCCAATGGCGCCAGGGCAATGCAGATCTTCCAGATGTTGGGGCAGGTTCTCGCCGACACGTCGCTGAAGGTCGCGGAGGTCGAAGAAGACGCCTTGGGCGAGTGGCGCGTGACGTTCACCAACGAGTTGCAAGTGTCGCTCGGCCACGAAGAGCTGTTGGAGCGCGTCGAGCGCTTTTCGCGCGTGTATCGAAAAGTGATCGAAGAGCGAGTCGATCAGGTCGATCGCGTGGATGCGCGGTATCGGAACGGCGTTGCGGTGAGCTGGCGCGGCGACACGGGGACGTTTCAGGTGGCATCGGTTTCTCACACGATCGGGGTAGTCCAATAAATGGCGTCTGATAGCGGCCGGCGGCTCATCGTTGGTCTCGACATCGGCACGAGCAAGGTCGCGTGCATCGTCGGCGAGATCACCGCTGATGGTGACATCGAGATCATCGGCATCGGATCGCATCGATCGCGAGGATTGAAGAAAGGCGTCGTCGT
>JANLUG010000944.1:0-3036 GCA_031363335.1 Gammaproteobacteria bacterium | reverse complement strand
CGTTACCGTGACGAACGCGCGATAGCGGTCGTCGGTCGCTTTGATCCGATTCAACGCGTGTTCGGTACCGGTCGTCGACGTCAGTTCGCCGCTCTTGATCCGCCGGCAGACCTCCGACAGCGTCAACCAGTGCAGATCCGTCACGCCGCGCCCTCCAGATCGAAGATCTTGCCGGGATTCAGAATGTGTTTCGGATCTAACGTTTGCTTCAAGGCGCGCATCAATGCGAGTTCGACGGGCGAACGGCAGATAGACAGGTACGGTTTTTTCTCGAGGCCGACGCCGTGTTCGGCCGATACCGAGCCTTCGATCGCCTCCAGCGGTTCATAAACGCTGCGTTCGACCTTCTCGCGTGCTTCGTTGTCGCTCTCGCCGACCGAGATCACGAAGTGCAGATGGCCGTCGCCCATGTGGCCGAACGTGAAGTTGTGGACATCGTTGTAGTGCTTGGCGAGGCGCTTGTTCACCTCGTCGACGTACGCCTCCATCTTCGAGATGCGCATGCTGACATCGAACACGAATGTCGGGCCGAGCCGAGTGGTCTGCCCGACGTCGTCGCGCATCGCCCAGATCTGTTGCCGCTGAGCTTCGGACTGCGCGATGACCGCATCCGCGATCAGGCCTTCTTCATACGCCTGGCCGAGCGCCGCTTCGATGCGTTCATGGTCTTTCTCCGGATCGCCGCCCATCGCCTCGACGAGCACGTAGTACGGATACGTCTGCGGCAACGGCGGCTGGTTCTTCGCCGGCGCCGTCGTGACGAGCGTATAGAAGTTGTTCCACATCACTTCGAATGCCGACAATGTGCCGCCGAGCGACGCGTCCATCGACTTCAGGAACTTGCCGAGCTTCGCGAACTCATCGACCGCGACGAACAGCGTCTCGGTGCTGCGCGGCTTTTCGCGCAGCCGCAGGACTGCGCGCGTGACGACACCGAGGCTGCCTTCGGAGCCGATGAACAACTGCTTCAGATCGTAACCCGCGTTGTTCTTGATCATCCGGTTCATGCTCGACACCACGGTGCCGTCGGCGAGCACGGCTTCGAGACCGAGCACCATGTCGCGCGCCATGCCGTAGCGGATCACGCGGTTGCCGCCGGCGTTCGTGGAGATGTTGCCGCCGATCGTCGCGGTGCCGCGGCCGCCGAGATCGAGCGGAAACATCAGGCCCGCCGCATCGGCCTGCTCCTGAACGGTCTGCAATATGACCCCAGCCTGCACCGTCATGGTCCGGTCGATCGTGTTGATCTCTTCGATCTTGTTGAGCCGCTCGAGCGAAATGACGACGTCGTCAGGCGATGTCAGCGCGCTGCCGATGAGTCCGGTCAAGCCGCCGTGCGCAATGACGCTTTGACCATGTGCGTGACACAACGCCAGCGCCTTGCTGACACCCGCGGTATCGCGCGGGCGCACCAGCGCTTTCGCTCGAATGCCCTCGCGACGCCAGATGCCCGACGCGCGGTTGTGCACATCGTCGCCGGTCAATACCGTGTCGTCCCCCAACGCGGCCCGCAATGCTGCAATCACATCGGCCATGATCGACTCCCCTTCAGATGACCACGCAGAATAGCGCGGCCGTTGAACTGCAGAGGGTTTCTCGTTTCGTGATGCGGATCAAGTATATGATTCAAATACTTGATGGAACTCGACACTAGTTTGACCTCGTTTCGCGCCCGGATGCCCCCTCGCAGCCTCCGCATCTGTCGGCGTCTCATCGCCGCCTGCGCGCTCGCCGGATTTTCGCTGACGGCCTTTGCCGCCGACGCGCCGAATCAGGTGGCGATCGTCACAAAGGCCGGACCGACCGATCCACTGTCGCTCACGCTGGAGCCGGCTTCCCTGCCACCGGTCGGAAGCGGCGAGCAGAAGCCACTTTCGATGCTCGGCAAGACCGTTGCGCCAAGCACGATCGACGTCCTGTATTGGTCGCCCGGCGTGTCGTTCGACGGCAACTCGATTCCGCGCGGCGTGCTCGTTGCGAATGGTGCACGGCCCGGGCCAACGCTGTGCCTCACGGCGGTCGTGCACGGCGACGAACACAACGGCCTCGAAATAGTCAGGCGCGTGCTGTACGAGATCGATCCTGCGCACCTCAGCGGCGCCGTTATCGGCGTGCCGATCGTCAATCTCGACGGCTTCCGCCGCGGCACCCGTTACCTGCCCGACCGGCGAGATCTGAATCGCTACTTCCCCGGCAAGGAACAAGGCAGCGCCGCGGCGCGGCTGGCGCACTCGTTGTTCGAGGACGTGATCAAAGGCTGTGACTATCTCGTCGACATCCACACCGGCTCGTTCCACCGCGCGAACCTCACGCAGGTGCGCGGCGATCTCACGAACCTCGACGTAGTGGAACTGTCGCGCCGCTTCGGGTCGACCGTGATCCTGCACAACCGCGGCGCCGTCGGTACGCTGCGCCGGGCCGCAACCGATGCCGGCATTCCCACCGTCACGCTCGAGACCGGCGAGCCGCTACGAATCCAGGACCGTGACGTACGCCATGGCGTGGCGGCGATTCAGCACGCGATGAGTTCGTTGTCGATGTATCCGCGCGCGCTGCAGTCGAAGAACATCGCGTCGGTGTATTTCGAATCGCGCTGGGTGCGCGTCAACGAAGGCGGCGTGTTGATGAGCGGCGTTCGGCTCGGCGACCTCGTCGAACAGGGCGCGCGGCTCGGCACCGTCACAGATCCGGTCACGAATCACGTATCCGAGGTGGTGGCGCCGTATCCGGGTCGCGTGCTCGGCATGGCGTTGAACCAGGTCGTGTTGCCCGGCTACGCCGCGTTCCACATCGGCATCACGTCGACGATCGAAGATGCGAAGGCGGCAGAACCGAACGATCCGCTCGATTCCGATTCGCCTGACACGCCCGACAACGACTCGCTCGAAAACTCCGAGTAGCTCCGAGTAAAGCCCCGCCTACGTTCCGTTCAGCCGCGCAACGACGGGCGCGAACGCAGTCATCGCGTCTTCGGGGACGGTGACATAAGAGATGCCGTAGTCGTCCCGGCGCCGCTGCAGTTCTTCGCAGATCGTA
>JANLUG010000927.1:0-1855 GCA_031363335.1 Gammaproteobacteria bacterium | reverse complement strand
GACCAGCTGAGCGCGGGCCGGCCGACACCTCCCGAACTGGGTCTCGACTCGACCATTCCCTCGATCTCCAGGCGATTCAGCTGCTGCTGGACGCCGGGGATCGAGATCTCCAGCACGTCGGCAAGCATCCGCGTCGTCTGGACACCGCGGGTCTTCAGAATCATCAGCAATCGGTCCGCCGTCCGTTCGGTGGCTATCAACGTCGGCACGCATGCTCCGGATACTGCAAAAGGAGTCCATTTTATAAGCTACTCCTTTTAAAAGTCACTCGACGATCGAGCGTAGAACAAGCAATCTATTTCAAAACTCGACGAGGACGCACATGCCCAAGGAACACTTCTCGGAAGCATTGGACGCGCTGTTGCGAGAACACGCGAAGACATTTGCCCCCCACTATCCGCCAAGCGACAACTCAGACCACGGTCCGATGGCCTATTTGGCGATGCAGGGTCTCGGAATTGACTTCGATGACATCGCGAGATTCGCCGATGGGTACCGATCGAGACTGGCGCTGATTTCACCCCCCAATATATCCGTTAGTCAGCAAACATGGCGCGAGCACGTCGGGCGGCGCGAATCGTACTCGGCTCTATTGGCATTCTTCGAGCGCGAGATCGAGGCATTTGGATGGCAGACGACGGTGTCCCGGTATCTGCCGACACTGATCTCAGGGTGGGTGCAGGATGCGTTCCATCCACTGATCCGGCTGGGATACGGGATCGAGTTCGAATCAACGTCCGAGATCGCCGCCGGATTGGCATACATGAGCATCACCGGGGATGACCCCGCACTCGCGCGCATCGCAACGCGACATGCGACGGATCTGCAAGGTCGCGCATACCTCGTATGGCTCCAATCCATGCGCGATTCGAAATTCTCCCGAGGACCGTTCAACACGCGATACCAACGAATCACTACCGGTGCGGCTGACTTGGTACCCGCTAACGGAAATTCGGAAGAGGTGTTCGAGGACGTCAGCCGCGGTTGCCTGGAAGTGTTCCATGCAACACACGACTTCTTCGCGCTTCATCTGGTGACGAGTAGCCACGCATTTCGGGTCTGCGCGCCCTGGGCCGGTCCCGACCTGGCGCCCCTCTTCAGTTGCGGGATTGCAACGGCGTATCTCGCGATCGGTGCTCCTCCATTCAATCCGCTCACCGACTTGGCCGCAGCGCTACCCGTGGAGCGCCTGAGCTATGCCACTGACGAACACGACATCAAACTTGCGTACTCGTGTTTGACGCAATCGCGCGCCTTCCACGACCCGACGTATGAATGGGTTGCAACCGAGTACCTGGGGCCACGGCTGCCCGCGCCCCGTTGATCGTGTAGCGTTGCCCCACCAAAGGGGGCACACATGGGAACGAACTCGGACGATCCGCTGTTTACAGGTCTCAAGGTCATCGACGTCGCTAGTTGGATCGCCGGTCCTGTGGCCGCCACTATCCTCGCGGACTACGGCGCGGACGTGATCAAAGTGGAGATGCCTGGCGTCGGCGACGGCTACCGCGCGCTCGCGGCTGCGCCGGGCATGCCTGCATCGGATATCAACTACATGTGGATGATGGACGCGCGGAACAAGCGTTCCGTGACACTGAACCTGAAGGACCCGAGAGGTAAGGCAATCCTGTTGCAGCTGATCGAGAACTGCGACGTATACGTAACGAACCAACCGATGCCGATGCGCCGAGCGCTCGGTCTCTCCTATTCCGAGCTGAAGCAGATCAATCCGAAGATGATCTACGCGTCGTTGACGGCATACGGCGAAGACGGTCCTGAACGAGATCGCGAAGGGTTCGATCTCGTCGCGTACTGGGCACGCACCGGCCTGATGGATCTCGTCCGAACCGGTGAC
>JANLUG010000891.1:0-6246 GCA_031363335.1 Gammaproteobacteria bacterium | reverse complement strand
GCGCCAGCACGGAGAAAAGCGGGCTTATTCGCGACGAAAAGAGACTCGCCGCTTAAGATTACTTCGAGCTGCTGCGACCGTATATCGATCGCTCCAACACGGCGAATCGAGCCGCGCAGTGAGACGGAGTGGCGCCGTACGAAATGGCACGGCGCACCCCCATCGCATCGTTAGGCGCGCGTGCCTTCGAACGAAGCGTTGCCGAACGCACCGAGCTTGACGGTTCCGGCGATTTTGTCACCGTCCACTTTGCCGGTGAATTCGAGCTTGATCGGCATCGGTTGCGTCATGTTCGCCGACCAGGTCAGCGTGTCGCCCGTCACTTTGCCGTCGTTGAGGTCCAAGGCGCCCTGCGGTCCTTTCATCTGTCCCGTCAACTTGTCGCCGGCGGTGGCAAGCACGAGGCTCGCTTTCTGCGCGCCCATCGGCGTGTTCATCGTTACGTTCCAGGTTCCATCAGCACTCATCTGCCTCTCCTTTCTTGCGTTGATTTTCCGGCGAAGCCGGATGGGTGGAAATCGAAATCAGTCGGGTAGCCCGAGCACCCGCTTCGCGACGATGTTCAGCTGCACTTCGGAGCTGCCGCCGGCGATCGTCAACGCCTTGCCGAACAGCCATAGCCGCGTCGTCTGCAGCTCGTCGGCGGAGAACGCAGCACCTTCCCAACCGACGCCCTGCGTGCCCATGAAACGTACGTTCGCTTCGGCGCGCCGCGCATCGAGCTCGGTCGAATAGTACTTGAACATCGACGTGGCGAACGTCTCGGTGCGACCGGCGCTGTTCTCTTCGGAGGCGCGCCGTAACGTCAGCGCGAAAGCGCGCGCATCCATTTCGATCGACGCGACTTCGTCGCGCGTCGATGCGTCTGCAATCCTGGCGTCTTGAACGCCGACATAACGTTTCGCGAGATCCGGCAACGAGCCGCGCGTGCGAATGCCGCCGCCGGGGCTGGAAATCGACGAGCGTTCGTATTGCAGCAATCTCTTGGCGATCGTCCAACCCCGATTCTGCTGGCCGACGAGGTTCGACTTCAGCGCTTTGGCGTCGTCGAAGAAGCACTCGCAGAAATCGGAGTTGCCGGCGATCAGGTGGATCGGTTTGACGGTGACGCCCGGCTGGTCCATCGGAAACAACACGAAGCTGATGCCCTCGTGCTTCGGCGCAGTCGGGTCGGTGCGCACGAGACAAAAAATCCAGTCGGCCTTGTCGGCGAGCGTCGTCCAGATTTTCGATCCGTTGATCAGGTAATAGTCGCCGCGATCCTCGGCGCGCGTTTTCAGCGACGCGAGGTCGGAACCGGCACCCGGCTCCGAATAGCCCTGGCACCAACGAACCTGTCCGCTCGCGACTTTCGGCAGGTGTTCGGCGCGCTGCGCTTCGTCGCCGAATTCGAGCAGCGTCGGGCCGATCATGCTGACCCCCATGCCCGTCAGCGGCGCCGGCGCACCGATAGCCGCCATTTCTGCACGCAAGACGCGATGATGTTCGGCGTCGAGGCCGGCACCGCCATACGCCTTCGGCCAGGCCGGAACCGTCCAGCCGCGTTCGTAGCATGCGTCGAACCAGCGTCGTTTTGCGCTGCTGATCGGCTCCTTCCCGCCGCCTTCGAAGCTCGAACCCGTACCGCGCAGTTCCGGCGGACAATTGCGCTCGAGCCAACCACGCATGTCGCGGCGTATTGCCGTCAGATCCGCCATTGATACGCCCCCACAATCAAAGCTCAGCACGATAGGAGATTTCCGATGCCGATTCCAACCCCTTTGTCGCTGCTCGGCAGACGGGATTCTCAGCGGTACCGGATGTGCAGTACTGTTCCGTCCCTGAGCGCCGCGCCATCCACATCATTGAGGTGAACCTATGTCCGAACATCTGATCGAGAGCCATGACGGCGGCGTTGCAACGCTGACGATGAATCGCCCCGAAGCGCGTAACGCAATGTCCGGGCAGATGATGGAAGCGATGCAGTCGGCGCTGCCGCGGCTGGCCGCTGATCCGAAGGTGCGCGTCATCGTGCTGACCGGCGCGGGCGGTGCGTTCTGCGCGGGCGGCGATGTAAAGGGATTCGCGGCCGGTGCGTCCGGCGGCGGTGGCGAATTCAACATGGAACAGCGCGTGCAGGGTTTGCGCAGCGGTATGGAGTTGTCGCGCTGGTTGCACGAGATGCCGAAGCCGACGCTCGCGGTGATTCCAGGTCCTGCCGCAGGAGCAGGTTTGTCGTTGGCGCTCGCGTGCGATCTGCGCATTTCGGTCGACACCGCGAAGTTTACGACCGCGTTTTCGAAAATCGGTCTGGCGGGCGACTACGGCGGCTCGTATTTCCTGCCGCATCTCGTCGGTGCCGCGAAGGCGCGCGAACTGTATTTCACCGCCGATGTCGTATCCGCGCAGGAAGCGCTGCGGATCGGTCTCGTCAATCACGTCTTCCCGGCGGTGTCGTTCGAGGCGGATGCGGCCGCGTATGCACATCGGCTCGCGAATCTGCCGACCATCGCGCTCGGCTACATGAAGAAGAATCTGAACGCGGCCGAGCACGGCTCGTTGGGTGACGTGCTGGACCTCGAAGCGATGCACATGATCCGCACCTTCATGACCGACGACCACAAAGGCGCGGCGCGCGCGTTCGTCGAAAAACGCCCGCCGGAGTTCAAGGGGCGCTGATCACACCGGGTGACCGGGTCACGCGTATACCGGGTACTCCGGTTCCCACATATTCGCCGCCACGACCGCTTCCGGATCGGCGATCGTTTTCGTCGCAACACCGTCGATCTCCGCTTGTTTGATGACGGCGACCGCGACGCCGCGGGCAACGTCGCGCAAGCGGCGCACCGACGGAAATAGCAGACCTTCGGCGATCTCGGCTTCGGTCAGACATCCGGCCAGCGAAGCGGCGGCGACATTGATCATGTTGTCCGTCACCTCACGCACTTCGGCCAGCAACGCGCCGAGTCCGAGGCCGGGAAAGATGAACGCGTTATTCGCCTGGCCGATCTTGCGCAACTCGCCGCCGTACGCGACTGGTTGAAACGGGCTTCCGGCCGCGACGATTGCGCGACCGTCGGTCCACTTCACGATGTCTTCGGGCCGCGCCTCGGTATTGTCGTTGGGATTTGACAGCGGAAAGATGATCGGCCGTTCGACCTGCGCTGCGATGCGCCGGATCAGCGCTTCCGGAAAGCTGCCCGGCTGCCCCGAGGCACCGATCAGCACCGTCGGTTTGAAATGTTCGACGACGTCGTCGAGGCCCCGCTGCGCGGCATTGCCGAGCCCGATGCGGCGCGCTTGTTCTTGCGACCAGGCGAGTTCGCGTTTGTATTCGTCGCGCATCTCGTTGTCGCTGACGATCAACCCGCGGCTGTCGAGCACCGCGATGCGCTCGCGAATCGCCGCGTCGTCCAAGCCGATCTGCAGCAATCCCGCACGAATCTGTCGCGCGATGCCGAGTCCGCCGGCGCCCGCACCGAATACGACGATGCGCTCGTCGCTCAGCTTGTGGCCGATGATGCGGCACGCACCGAGCAATCCTGCCAACGCAACCGCACCGGTGCCCTGAATGTCGTCGTTGAACGACGGCAGCACCTTGCGGTATCTGTTCATGATCGTCAGCGCGTTCTCTTTGCGAAAGTCTTCCCACTGCAGCACCGCGCCGGGAAATTCCGCCTTCACGCCTTGCACGAACTCCTCGATCAGCGCGTCGTACTCCGGTCCGCGCAGGCGTGCGTGCCGCCGCCCGAGATACAGCGGATCGTCGAGCAATGCCTGGTTGTCGGTGCCGACGTCGAGGCTGATCGGCAACGTCTCCGCCGGGTGCACACCGGCCGCGGCCGTATACAGCGACAGTTTGCCGATGGAGATGCCGATTCCGCCGGCGCCTTGATCGCCGATGCCGAGGATCGACTCGTTGTCGGTGACCACCATCAAGCGGATTCGGCGTCCGCCCGCCGCGTTGCGTAGCGCATCCTGTATGTGGCCGCGCGACGCCGGCGTGATCCACAAACCGCGCGAGTGCTGGAACACGTGGCTGAAGTCGCGCGTCGCCTGTCCGACCGTCGGCGTGTAGATGATCGGCATGAACTCTTCGATGTGGTCGCGCACGACCCGGTAAAACAGATGCTCGTTGCGGTCTTGTAGCGCGGCCAGCGCGACGTATTTGTCGATCGGCGCGGTGTGGCGCTGGATGCCCGCATAGCTGCGTTCCGCCTGCATCGCCATGTTGTTGAACTGCGGCGGCAGGATGCCCTCGAGGCCGAGCGCGGTCCGTTCAGCCGGCGTGAACGCCGAGCCTTTGTTCAGCAACGGATTGCGCAGGACGTCGTAGCCGCGCTTGTTGCCGAGTAGTTTTCGAACCTGGTCGGTCATGATGACGTCCCCCTTCGAGTTTGAGCCGCAGCGTCGTTTGGATCGCCGCCGACGCAGCGGCGTAGCATGTCATCGAGGCCGGTGAGTCGGATACCCAATTTCGCCGCGGCCGGTGCCGCGTCGATGCAGTCGTCGTGATCGAGCACCTCGAGCATCGCCGGGGTGACCGGAGGATTCGCCATCAACCGTTGCGCGAGCCACGCGAAACCCAGCGCGGGCGCCAACGGCAGCGACACGCACCACGGATGCATGCCGACGCACGCCGCGGCTCGCTGCACGAGCGCCGCGCGCGACAACGATTCGGGTCCCGCCAGATCGATCACCTCGCTGCCCGGCAGATTCATGCCGGCCACGATCGCCTCGACGACATCGCCTGCATAAATCGGCTGTTCGAGGCTGGCGCCGCGCCACAGAAACACCAGTCGGCTGCGCGCCCTTCTGCGCAGCGCGTGCGTTGCATAGTCGTCTTCGCCGAGCACCAACGGCGCGCGCAGGATCAGCGCCGGAGTGGCGCCGTCGAGCAGCATCCGCTCCGCGCGACCCTTCGATGCCAGTGCCGCGTTTGTCGACCGCGCATCCGAACCGAGAATGCTCACGTAGACGATCCGCCGGAGGTGCGTGGCGGCAGCGGCCGTCACCAATGCTTCCGTGGCACGCTCGTGCGCGTCGACATAACGGTTCGCCGCGGTCTCCTTCAGGATGCCGACCAGATGCACCGCGCAGTCGCATCCTTGCGCGGCGTCGGCCAGCGCGTGCGCATCCCGGTAGTCGAGTTCGACGATCCGGACGGTGCCGCCCATCGCTGCGAGCGCGCGTCGCGCCGCCGAAGAACGCACGGTTGCCGTCACCTGCACACTTGTCCCAAGCCGCGCGATCAGGCGGCGACCCAGGTGGCCGTTCGCGCCTGTGATCAGGACGCGCACGAAACCGGCCTGTATTTACTCTGACTGGGGGGCGACGCTGGTAGCATGCGTCGCGAGCCTACCATCGATCATCGTCATCGACGACAGAGAAACCAGCGTGGTGACCTTCGTTACCTGGGCGAACGCGCTCAGCGCAGTGCGTTTGCTGATTGCGGCGCCGTGCGCATATGCGATCTGGATCGGCGCATGGACGGTGGCGGCGGTGCTGTTCATCGTCGCCGTCGCTACGGACGTATTCGACGGCATCGTTGCGCGGCGCCGGGGCGAAGTCACGGTGCTCGGCGGGCTATTCGATCACTCCATCGACGCGTTGTTCGTCACGCTCTGCCTCGCCGCACTCGCCGTCGTTGATATCGTGCCGCTGGTGCTGCCACCGCTCGCGATCACGTCGTTCTGTCAGTACGTCTGGGATTCGAAGGCGCTTTCCGGCGCACCGTTGCGCGCGAGCGTGCTCGGTCGTTGGAACGGCATTGGCTACTACGCGATCGTCGGTACCGCAACGCTGCAGCACACACTCAACGTCCCATGGCCGACACAGACGTGGGTGTCGATCGCGGCCTGGTTGCTCGTCGTATCGACTGTGGTGTCGATGGCGGATCGCGGTTATGCGTTATGGCGAATTAAAAGCGGGTGAGCTGGTAGTCCGGTGGAGGTGGAGGCTTGATGCGCTGAGCTTCGACCCCCGGTGGAAGTGGAGGCTTGACGCGCCGGACACGCTCGAGCCGTCCCTGGGCGCTCCGAACGGCGCCATCCATGGCGCCTCAGGGTCCGGCGCATCAAGCCTCCACCTCCACCTGATCGCGGCGTGGCCACCTTGAATTGGAAGTGTTGCCCAATATCGGGGTCGCGGGTTACTCGGGCGAGCGGCGGCGGGTCGGTGTGCAAGGACCCTCATGCGCCATGGATGGCGCATGGAAGAGCGCCCAGGGACGGCTTGAGCGTGTCCGGCACACCGACCCGTCGTCGC
>JANLUG010000889.1:0-3911 GCA_031363335.1 Gammaproteobacteria bacterium | reverse complement strand
TCCGCTTGTTCTGCGAGTCTTCTTTCGGTCGGGATTCAGAGCGGGACTCTCGGTCACGGCCGTGAACGAATCGGGGACGGTACCCGGAGCGGGTGGAATTTCGGAGAACGGCACTGATGACTTCCGGCTGGTCGACGCGATGGTCGCCTATCGGCTGCCGCGCCGGATGGGCACTATCAGTGTCGAGGGGACGAATTTGCTTGGGGAGAATTTTCAGTTTCAGGAGATCGATCCGGGAGTCGCTCCACGCTACTTGCCTGAGGCGCAAGTGCGTGTGCGACTCTCGATCGAGCTGTGATCAGTTGACCGGTTGTGGTGAGAACTGACTTCGGAGGCGCCGGCGCAAGCCGGCTGATGGGTCGCAAACGAGGGGATGACAGATATGACGAAGGTAATAGCACGTGGGATGTTCCTCGTAGGTTTGGGGGTGCTGTTGGCGCTGTCCGGGTGCAAGACGCACAACGAGAAGCCGCCGCCAGCGAAGCTGCCGACACAGGACACTCGGGGCACGTTCGGATCGGAATCCTGCCCGAATCGAGTGCCGGTGAACTCAAATGCAGTAGTGGCGATCTACTATGATGCGGCGGGGAATCAAGTTGGAAACCCCAAGATAATCGAAGACCTCTGGGGCACAACGGTCAAGAACATGTGTGAGACCGCACCTCCTCCAGAGCCAACGGGAGGATGCGGTGCCCTTTGCGTCGTCGTGATAAACGGGGTGGGCTACTGTCGTAAGTGCTAAAGGATCGAGAGGTCACTGGGGCGCGCTCGTTGTCGGCGAGCGCGTCCGTGACTCTCCATCCAGGGATCTCCCAATCGATGCGGGTCTGACTCGGGACAGAAGATGCCAGCCAAACGGAAAGAGGGTAAACAGGTCTCTAGACGGCGGGAGCCGAATCTGCCGCATCGGATCGTCGTGAAATTTCGCGATGGAATCGGTCTCGAATATGGTGACGCCGCGATACTACGGAAGGAACTCGATCGGATAGAGACCTGGAACCGGCTCACCGCCAAATTCCCCGGCATAGAAATGTTCCCTCTGTTCAATTCCATCCGACCTCAGCGGTTGCGCGAGTTCATCGGCCAGGCCGTGCGCAGAAGCGCGACCTACCGACCACCTGACTTCACGAGCTATTTCGTGGTGCGATGTCGGTTCCAACCTGCAAAAAGAAGGAAACTCCTCGAGGCGCTCAGAGCTTGGAAATGGGTGACCGTGGCTTACATCGACCCACCCGGATCCGATCCTGCAGTAAACGCGAACGATGATCCATATTCAGGTAATCAGTGTTATCTGAATTCGGCGCCTCAAGGTATCGATGCGAGGTATGCCTGGTCGTTCACAGGCGGAGACGGCAAGGGACAGAATTTCATCGACGTCGAGCGGGGTTGGACGCTCAATCATGAGGACTTGCCCTCTGGCATCAGCCACATCGGAAACTGGATCATTGCAGACGGTTCCAGATCGCATGGGACTTCGGTTCTCGGCATCGTCTGCATGGCCGACAACAACATCGGCGGCATCGGGATCGCACCGAACCTGGCCTCTACTAGAGTCGTCTCGTACAACGACGACTATGGGATCAGCGACAGGCTCAATGCATCGGTGTTTCCTGCGGATCGTGCGAACGCGATCCTCTTCGCTGCCGGCCAGCTATCCGCTGGTGATGTTCTGTTGATCGAAGCGCAGATACCGTCAATAGCAGACACCAATTGGTCGCTTGTCCCTATAGAAGTGCTGGATGCCGAGTACGCCGCGATAGAGTTCGCGACGGCGCGAGGTGTCATCGTGATCGAGCCGGCGGGCAACGGCACGAACGACCTGGATCAGTTCTGCATGGTCAGCGGCGGCCCAAAGATCCTTAGGCGCGGCGATCCGGCTTTCCGGGACTCCGGTGCGATCATGGTTGCGGCCAGCGGTGCTGCCATCCCGCACGCGCGATGGAACGATCCGATCGTTACGAACTGGGGCACCAACTTTGGCTGTCGCGTGGACTGCTATGCGTGGGGTGAGCATGTCTTTACGGCGACGTCGAAGATGCAAAACGGAGGGTTCACGACCAACTCCTACGGCGAGTTTGGGGGTAGCTCAAGTGCAGCCGCGATCATCGCGGGCGCGGCACTCGTTGTTCAGGGCCTGATGCACGCGAAGCTCAACGTTCGTCTAGGGCCAGCGCAGATGCGCGCCGTGTTGAAGGATCCAGCAACCAGCACTGCCTCTGCGAATTCGAATGACCATATCGGTGTGATGCCCGATCTGCGGGCGATTGTCCAGGCATACATTCAGCGACCTTCTGCGCCGATGCCGCCCCCATACCTCGAGATCCACTGAGGCACTGATCTGCTCAGCTCCCAACAGGCAGCTTGAGGGGCTCTTCCGCGCACGGCGCATGATCATGGGCAGGTGGCCGTTTCCAAGAACTGCCGACCATTTCGAGCGCGCACGGTTTGCTTCACGCGTCGAGCGCTCGTGCTTGCTGGCCGCACCCAATGTATGCAGGATTGCGCGTCTGGTTTCCCGCAGAGGAAACCTCGGACGACGGCAGCGAAAAAAGGGGAGACCACCGGGCAATGAGATACGAAGCACCCAAGACCATCAAAGAAGCGGCCGGACTGCTGGCCAAGGCAAAAGGCAGCGCCTTTGTGCTGGCCGGCGGATCGGATCTGCTGGTCCGCTTGAAGGCCGGCATGATCGAACCGGACTTGCTGGTGGACATCAAGCGGATACCGTCCATGCAGTCGGTAACCAAGTCGGCATCCGGATTTCGCATCGGCGCCGCGGTGCCGTGCGCGGCGCTCGGCGAGAACGCCGCGTTGAAGAAGGCGTGGCCGGGGGTCGTCGAGGCGGCCAATCTCATCGGCTCCGACCAGATTCAAGGGCGCTGCACGATCGTCGGCAACCTGTGCAACGGGTCGCCCGCGGCCGACAGCGTGCCGGCCATGGTCGCCGCCGGCGCGAAGGCGGCCATCGTCGGACCCAAAGGCAAGCGAACCGTAGCGGTGGAGGACATCGTCACCGGTCCCGGTAAGACCTCGCTGAAGAAAGGCGAGGTCATCGAGGCCATCACGCTACCGAAGCCGGCGCCGAAGACGGGCGATGCTTATCTTCGCTTCACGCCGCGCACCGAAATGGACATCGCCGTGGTCAGCGCCGGCATCAGCCTGACGCTGGGCGCGAAAGGCGTCGTCAAGAAAGCCCGCGTCGTGCTCGGCGCAGTGGGGCCGACCGTGATCATCGTGCCGGCCGCCGCGAAAGCGATCGTCGGCACCAAACTCGATGCCGCGGCGCTCGAGAAACTCGCGGCTGCGTGCGAAGCGGCATGCAGGCCGATCGACGACAAGCGCGGCACCATCGAATTCAGAACCGAGGTAGCGGGCGTCCTGGCGCGTCGCGCCGCCGCGATCGCCTATCAGCGTGCAGGGGGAAAATGATGTCGGAAGGAATTCATGTAGCGACCACGGTCAACGGCGATGCCGTCGAGTACGTGTGCCAGCCGCGCGAGACGTTGCTCGACGTGCTGCGCAACCGGCTCGGGCTGACGGGTGCGAAAGAAGGTTGCGGCACCGGTGACTGCGGTGCGTGCAGCGTAACGGTGGACGGTCGTCTGGTGTGTTCGTGCCTCGTGCTCGGCGCGGAAGCGGACGGGCGTGAGGTGACCACCGTCGAAGGTCTGTCGACCGGCGGCAAGTTGCACCCGCTGCAGACCAAGTTCATCGAGCACGCCGCGCTGCAATGCGGCATCTGCACGCCGGGCTTTCTCGTTGCGGCGAAGGCGCTGCTCGATCGCAACCCCGATCCGAACGAGGAAGAGATCCGTTACGCGCTGGCCGGCAATCTGTGCCGCTGCACCGGATACGACAAGATCGTCCGCGCGGTGAGCGCGGCCGCGACAGAAGTCAGGAAAAGCAACGTT
>JANLUG010000883.1:0-3666 GCA_031363335.1 Gammaproteobacteria bacterium | reverse complement strand
CGACTAGCGACGAACGCAGTCTCAGCTTCTATCACACCCATACGGGCAAGGCGCTGTCGGTCGTGTACTACAAAAACGGCAACTACGTGCCGGCGGCGCTCGATGCGATTGACGGCTACCTCGAAGATTTCCGCAACGGCGAAGAACACCGCATCGATCCGGCGCTGCTCGACGTATTGTTCGACATCAAGCTGACTACGGGCACGCACGAACCGTTTCAGGTGATCTCGGCCTATCGGTCGCCGCAGACGAACCAGCTGTTGCGCGACACGACTGCGGGCGTTGCCAGAGACAGCATGCATCTGCGCGGGCAAGCCATTGATGTACGGCTCGCCGACGTGCCGCTCGAGAAGCTGCGCAGCGTCGCGCTCGACTTACAGAAAGGCGGCGTTGGCTTCTATCCGGAATCGCAGTTCGTCCACGTCGACACCGGGCGCGTTCGTCGCTGGTAACCGCAGTAGGCGCTAGTCCGCCCAGGCCTCCGCGACCTTCAGCATGCCGCGGCCCTCGTCATGCCAGCCGAGTTGCATCAGGTAGAGCCCGGTCGACATGCGTTCCATGAAACCCCACTGCCAGATGGGTTCCGCCGCGACACCGGTCAAACGGCTGATGAACTCGCAGCGCGCCCGACCGAGCGCCAGTGCGTCGCCCGCGAGCAACTCTTCGCTCCATTCCCGCATCGGCACTGCCAGGTCCAGCGCCGGTTCCGCGCGCATGCCGTCTGGGTCGACGAACTTGAATGCGGAGAAGTCGGTCGGATCGGCGCCGGCGATCTGTAGCGTGTTCTGGCTGTGCGCATCGCCATGTACGAGCACGCACGCGGCCGGGTCGAACGCGCGGCGTCGCGCTTCCGAAAAGGCGAGCGCGCATTCCACGGTGCGCTCGCCGCATGGACGTTCGAGCTCGTTCCAGGTGGCCGCGATGAATTCGCCCAGATTGCGCGCCTTTTCGGATCCGGTCAGCAACTGAAGACCGTCCGGCACCGCGATCCAGGCGCGTCGCAGCGTGGTGCAGATCACTTCGATCTGCGCGCGGATCGGCAATCCCAGCTGCGCCAGTTGTGGACCGAGACGTTCCTGCAGCATGACGCGACGAGCCGCGTCGTGACGCAAAAGCCGCACGTAGCCGCGTCCATCTGCGATGAGCAGCGTGCGGATTTCCTGCTCGAAGCCGGTCGGCCCCGGAATGCCGAACTTGATGATGGCGTCGCCGCCGTCGTTGGTGGTTGCCTGCGCCACCAGCGCTTCCGACCCACCGGTCAGTACGGCACCGACCGCAATGTGCCAGTCGAGTTCCAGATCGCGCACGAGTGTCGGAAGCGCATCGATCCATCGCTCGCCGTCGACGCCCAGGCGGACGAGTTTGTTGCGCACCTCTACGGGTAGGTCGACGGGTGGGTCGAACGCGGTATGCGGCATGGCGGCTCAGCGGATCGGCAGGGTTTCTTCGACGCGCTCCAGCGCGATGCCCTTGGGCCCGAACGTCTGCTCCGCGAAGCGAATCTGCGTAGTGCCGATGGTCACCGCGGAACAGGCGCGCGTCCCGTATTCGTCGCCGCGAATGAAGATCGGTGCGATGCGGCGCTCGAACGCCAGGTCGTTGCCGCGGCTGGGCAACAGTTCGTCGCTCGGAATGCGCTCGTCGGCGAGCAGCCTCATTAAATCGTCAGGCGAATAATCGCCGCGTATCGTTTCGCGCAGTCCGCGCGTGCCGCTGGTGACCTTCGGCCAGACGTTGCCGTCGAGGTGCGTGTTTGCGAGACCGTGAACACCGGGTTCGAGCGCGCGCGGGTGCGCGTTGCGATTCGACGTGTAGATGAGGTCCGTGCCGTCCCACAACAGCAGGCTGAAGCCGCGATAGCGATGGTCGTCGATCGAATCCGCGTATTCACGCGCGCTGGTTTCGGTCCGCAGAAAATCCGCGGTGAGGTCGCCGCGCGATCCCGGTGGAAGCGCCCCCTCCGGCGTTTCGGAGAAATTCGTCACCGCCGCGAAGCGACCGCTCGTCGATACGCCGAGCCACGTTCCGCCGGCGCTCAGATCGCGGCCGGCGAACACGTGCGGTGCGTCGTTCCAGCGGTGTGCCAATGCCGCCGGACGTGCGTAGAATTCGTCGCGGTTTGCCGCAACGATCAACGGCGCGTCGGCGCGCACCCGGTATGCGAACAGAATCAGGCACATGCCCGATAGACGTTTGGAAGTGGGACCGGGAGTGTAGCAGATGGATCTTCCTCATCTCTCGAACACGCGGAGCAGCTTTTGCACTATCCCCACATCGACCCGGTGATCATCGGCTACGGACCGATTGCGATCCGCTGGTACGGTCTTGCGTATCTCGCCGCATTCACCATGGCGTGGTGGCTCGGCAACAAACGTGCGCGCAGCCTCAACACCGACTGGACGGCGCAGCAGGTCTCCGACGTCGTGTTCTACGGCGCGCTGGGCGCCGTGCTTGGCGGACGCGTCGGCTACGTCTTCTTCTACGGCTTCAAACAATTTCTCGCTGATCCCGTGTGGCTGCTCAGGATCTGGGACGGCGGCATGTCGTTTCACGGCGGGTTCCTCGGCGTCATGGTCGCGCTGGCGTGGTTCGCGCGCGCGACGCATCGTAAGTTCCTCGAAGTCAGCGACTTCGTGATGCCGTTGGTGCCGCTCGGTCTCGGCTTCGGACGGCTCGGCAACTTCGCGAACACCGAGCTGCCCGGCCGCATGACCGATTCCGCGTTCGGCGTGATCTATCCGTGCAGCGCCGACGCGATCCGCGCAATGAATCCGTTGTGCACGGGCGCGTGGGAGGACTTCGCGCGGCACCCGTCGCCGCTGTATCAGGCGTTCGCTGAGGGCGTCGTTCTATTCCTGATCGTCTGGCTGTTCTCGTCGAAACCGCGCTCGACCGGGGCCGTGTCCGGCGTGTTCGTGCTGAGTTATGGACTGCTGCGCATCGCGACCGAATTCTTCCGCGAACCGGATGTTCAGCTCGGCTTCATCGCGTTGAACTGGTTGACGATGGGCCAGCTGTTGTCGATTCTGATGGTGCTGTTTGGTGTCGCCCTCTTGGTCATGAGTCGGAAGCGCGCGTGAAGCAATATCTCGATCTGATGCGGCATATCCGCGAGCACGGCGTCGCTCGAGACGACCGTACCGGCACCGGCACCCTGAGCGTTTTCGGCCACCAGATGCGCTTCGATCTGAACGAAGGCTTTCCGCTCGTAACGACGAAAAAGGTCTTTCTGAAGGGCATCATTCACGAGTTGTTGTGGTTCGTTGCGGGGAGCACGAACGTGCAATACCTGCAGGATCACGGCGTGCACATCTGGGACGACTGGGCCGATGAGCAGGGCGACCTTGGACCGGTGTACGGATCGCAATGGCGTTCATGGCCGGCGCCCGACGGCAGCACGATCGATCAGATCGGCAAGGTCATCGAACAGATCAAGACGAATCCGAATTCGCGTCGGCTGATCGTGTCGGCATGGAACGTCGCGGAAGTGGAACAGATGGCGCTGCCGCCGTGCCACATGCTGTTTCAGTTCTACGTTGCCGACGGGCGGCTGTCTTGCCAGTTGTATCAGCGCAGCGCCGATGTGTTCCTGGGTGTGCCGTTCAACATCGCCTCCTATGCATTGCTGACGATGATGATTGCGCAGGTCACCGGACTGAAGCCGGG
>JANLUG010000838.1:0-5502 GCA_031363335.1 Gammaproteobacteria bacterium | reverse complement strand
GTCAGGCCGGCGGCGGTGTAGCGGGCGTCCAGTCCACCCAGGCTGCGAGCACTGCGTCGTCGGTTCGTTCGATCACGGTCATCTGCAAGTTCAATGCACAGAAGATCGTTTCGGATTATTCGGTTCGTGCCAGCTACTTCTAACGGAAATGATTTAACGGAAATGATTCGATGAAATTCGCTGTTGCGCTGTTTCTGGTGTCGGTCGTCAGTGTCGGCTGTGGTGTTACCGGAGGCGGCGGTGGCATGGCCGACATCATGAAGCAGCAGCAGGACGCCATGGCCGGCCAAGAAACCATGATGGCGAAGTCGCAGCTGATGCAGGAGATGATGTCCAACCCGGACTTGTCGGCCTGGCATGAACAGCGCGAGAAGATGGCGTTGGCCATCGGTGATCGTCAGTTCGACAAGCCGTTCGAACGGGTATTCGATTCGATGACGGTCGCGCTCGCCACGCTCGGTTGCCGGGTGCAGAACATGGAGCGCGTCTCCGGATACATCACGGCATCGATCCCGGAATTGCCGCCCACCCAATTGGAAACGTTGAGTCGCGACGCGATGCGACAGTACGCGGTGGCGAAGGGCTACCCGGCGTCGGTCGTCGAAAAGAGCAATTCGCCGTACGACATGAATATCGACTTAGGCTCAATGATGAGCAGGCAGATGTCCGGTTTGACGCTGTCGATGGTGAAGCAGGGCCCGGAGGCGACGAAGGTGAAGCTACGTTTCGACAACGTCTACTATCCGGGCCTGGTCGATGAGTATTACAAGCTGGTCTGGTCGACGGTGGACAAACAGATGTTCCTCGACAAGGGACTCGACTGACGGCACGCGGCCGCGCCCGTCAGTGTCGCGAACCTGACCCTAACGGAGGAATGATGACGCAATCGTTGACTCGCCTGGTGCTGACGCTGACGCTTGCCGCGCCGTTTGCCATCCCGATGTTTGCCGAAGCCGCAACTGAATCCGCGCCGGCATCCACGACGAAGGATGCGGCAGGCTTGCCGCAGGTCGTGAAGGGCGTCACCACTCAGGCCGATCTGATCAAGTTGTTCGGCGGACCCAATCTGACGAGCGTCGATCCGCAAGGGCGCGAGACATGGGTCTATGAACGCACCGTCACGCAGACCGATGCGCGCAGCGCCACAAACTCGGCATCCGGAAGCGTCGATTTTTCGGTGTTCTGGGGCGGCGGCGAGGCCGGTGCCGGTGTGTCTGCGAGTCAGTCGGCGACCACGCTCAGCCACGGCTCGACCATTCGCACCGTGACGGTCGTCGTGTCGTTCGGGTCCGATCGCACGGTGGCCGACTACACGGTCAAGGCGAACTACTTCTAGCCGTCAGCGCCAGCTCTTCTTCAGGCGCTTATAGGCTCTGTCGAGATCTGCCGCGACCTGACGCAGCGAAGCGGCCACTTCACCGGCGGATGCTTTCGCTTCGTTGCCGAACGAATCGAAGCGCTGCTCGAGGTTGTCCCACTTCTTCTCCAGCTCTTCCCATTCCTGTTTGACCTCGGCTTTCGCGAGGTGCAGCTGCAGGTTCAACTCGTCGCGCTCCTGACGCAGCGTGTCGATGATGTCTTCGAGCCTGATTTTCTCAGCCATGGCCGTTCCTCAATTGCCGTTCTTTGTTGCCGCGGTGCCGCGGCGTACTGAACGCGACATTAGAGCAATAGCCTCGCCACAACAACGCATCACGGCTGTCCGGCGGGCGACGGACTCGTTCCATACGAGGAAAGACGACGTATTCCACCGGCACGCCGTTGGCGCGTTCGGTTGCCACGATCTCGGCGACGGCCAGCAAAAGTAACCGAACGAAGATGCTGCGCGTCATCTCTGAATCTCCGGGATGGTGACGTCGCTGCTCGGCAACGCGAGCGCGACGCGGTCCAATCCGATGCCGCTGATGAAACACCGTTCCTTTGCGCTTCCAACGAGGCGTTGCGTCCAATCGACGATGCCGCGGCATTCGTCGGGTCGGCCGCTACTTCATTGTTGCGGATCGTCGCGAGAACCTTGTTCTGGTCGACGGTCGCGATCGCGCTATGCGTCCCGAACGGCACGAGCGGCGCCAGTGCGACGACGTCTACCTGCGCGCCACACGCGGCGAGCATGGCGTCTTCGGTCCTGCGCTGCGCACGCAACGACACGGTCGGCGCGCTCACGAACCGGTCGGATGCGTAACGCTGCATCAGATCCGACGGTGACACCGCCGCAGCGCGGCGGCGCATGACTTCGAGCAGCAGCGACGTCAGATCCGCCCCGGATAGTTTGTCGGCCAGTGCATCGATGAGTTGCGGCACGGCGAGCTCTTCGACGATTCGTTCGACCGGACTCTTCACGATGGCCTTGGATGGGGTGCATTTCGCGTGCGCGAGATTTGAGCAGACTTTCCCTAGAATCAAAACGAAATCAAACGGGGAGCGTTTTATGAAAGTAGGAACCGGGGTGGGCGGCTGGTTGACGGCGATCGGCGACGCGGCGAAAAAAGCGGAAGAACAGGGCTACGACTTCGTTTCGTGCGGCGAGCTATCGCACGATTCGATGCTGACGATGGCGGTCGCCGCCGGCGCAACGCAGCGCATCGAACTCAACACCGGCGTGACGATCGCGTTTCCGCGCAGCCCGATGGTGCTCGCGATGGAGGCGTGGGATCTGCAGCAGTACTCCAAGGGCCGCTTCAACATCGGCCTCGGCAGCCAGGTGAAGGGCCACAACGAGCGCCGCTTCGGCGGCATGTGGAGCGCGCCCGCGCCGCGGATGAAGGAGTACATCCAGATGATGCAGGCGGTGTGGGACAGCTGGCAGAACGGCACTACACCTTCGTTCCTCGGCAAATCGTACAAGTACACGCTGATGACGCCGAACTTCAATCCAGGGCCACTCGAGTATCCGCGGCCGAAGATCTTCCTCGCGGTGGTCGGCGACGCGATGGCGCGCGTTGCGGGCGAAGTGGCCGACGGCGTCCTGCCGCACGGCGGCATCATGACGGACAAGTACATGCGCGAAGTGATGCTGCCGAACATCAAGATCGGGTTGGAGCGATCTGGCCGCACGTGGGACGACATCGACATCGCGGCGAGCGGCTACACGGTGTACGGCGAGAACGACGAAGAGATTCACAAGAATCTCGATGGATTGCGCCAGGCACTGTCGTTCTATGGCTCTACGCGCACGTATCACGACGTGCTCGAACTGCACGGGCTGAAGTATCTCGGCGACAAGCTGCACGCGCTATCCCTGCGCGGCGAGTGGCAGAAGATGCGCGAGGTGATCACCGACGAGGAGTTGCTGGAGCTCGCGCAGGTGTCGACGTACGAAAAAATGCCGCAGTTCCTGCGCGAGCATCGCGAGTACGCGAAGCGCACTACGCTCGGTAACGTTCGTTACTCGACGCCAGACGAGCGTGCTCGGGCGCACGCGGTGATGAAGGAAGTGCAGAAGGTGCAGACGTCTGGCGTGCCGAGAGGGCTCGCGATCGGGCGCTGATCGTAACGAGCGGCGTCACAACACTTTACCGAAACGGCGTAGCGCCTCAGCGAACTTGTCCGGATCGTACGCGATGCAGATGCGGACATAACGTTCGTTGTCGGCGTAATCGCGCGGGCCGAATGACATACCCGGCGCGACGCCGATGTTTGCGTTTTGGAACAGCGACTCGGCAAACGCGAGGCTGTCGGTGACGCCCTCGATCGCGACGTAGCCGTAGAACCCGCCGGGCGGCTCGGCCCAGCTAAGCCGTTGATGACCGGCGACGAACTCGGCGAGTTGCGCACGATTGCGCCGACAGCGATCGAGCTGCAATGCGACGAACTGATCGCCCTGTTCGATCGCGGCGATCGCGCCGGCTTGTACGAAGCTCGTGGCGCCCGTGTTGCTCGAGACAGACACCACGCCGAGCGCCTCGCCGAGACGGCGCGGATGAATCACCCAGCCGACGCGCCAACCGGTCATCGCCCAGGCTTTCGAGAAACTGTTGACGATGAACACCGCGTCGTCCGGTTCGGCGAGCGTCGCGAACGTCGGCGCGTGTAGAGAGCCGTCGTATATGATCGGGCCATACACTTCGTCGGCGATGATGCCGATACCGCGCGCGCGACATGCATCGAGCAGCGCGCGCTGATCGGCCAACGACATGACCCAGCCGGTCGGATTCGACGGCGACGCGAGGAACACCGCCTTCGTGCGTGCGTTCATCGCGTCGATCACTTCGTCCATGTCGAGCCGCCACGGTCCGTCTTGCTCGCGTTTGAGCCAAACGAAGCGCGGCACGCCGCCGACGACTTCGATCGCCTGAAAGATGTTCGGCCACATCGGCGCGATGACGATCACTTCGTCGCCGGTGCGCACCAGGCATTGCACAGAGTGCATCACCGCGAGCATGGCGGAGCCCGGTACGGTAATCCGTTCGATGTCGATGTCGGCGTTCGCGCGCCGCCGGTGCCAATCGCGAATCGCTTCGCGTAACCGCAGCGTGCCGCGCGCCGGCGTGTAGAACGTCATGCCGTCGTCGAGCGCGCGCTTCGCCGCAGTGCGAATGAAATCGGGCGTCGGCAGATCGCTCTCGCCGTACCACAGCGGAATCAACCCCGGCCGATCGCCGCGGCCGCGGCCGATCAATGTGATACCGCTCGGCGTGAGCGCCGCGATGTCGCTTCGTACGGGGTCGATCATGATCTGCTATGGCCTCAATTCGTGGCGGATCATCTCGTGGCGGATCAACGTGCGCCCGCGTTCATCGACCCAACGGCCGACTTCCACCGCGCCGACCGCGCGCGCGACGCGTAGCGACGCAGTGTTCTGATCATCGACGATGAGGAAAGCCCGTTGGGCGTTGGTGTGTTCCGCGATGAAGCGCGCGACCAGTCGCACCGCGCGCGCGACATAGCCGCGCCCGCGATGCGCCGGCTGCGAGGCGTATGAAATGTTCGCATCGCCGGCCGGGACGTGAACGTTGGCGAGATCGAAGTCGACGTACGCCACGTAATTGGCGTCGGTCGAGTCGACCGAGAAACACCATTTCGGACCCGTTCCGAACGCCTCGCGGTTTGCTGCCAGCGTTCGAGCGGCATGCGCGCGCTGTTCGTTACGCGACATGGCTTCCCACAGCTCGCGCTCTCCGGGCTGCCAGAGCCAGTTGATCTGTTCGTCGTCTTTCGCTGCGAGATCTGCATCGAGATCGTCCGGATGCTGTGGACGAATCGTGACTACTCCGTCGGAGTAAATCAGGCCGTCGGAGTAGGTCGGCGGCGGCTTCAGTCCGGCAGACCCAACACGCGCTTGGCGATCACGTTCAGTTGCACTTCGCTGGTGCCGCCTTCGATCGAGTTCGCCTTCGAGCGCAACCACTGCCGCGTCGTATTCAATTCGCGATCGCTGAATGACGCCCCGTCCCAGCCGACTGCCTGCGTGCCCATCGTTTCGAGCAGCACTTCGTATTTGCGCTTGTTCTGTTCGGTGCCGTAGTACTTGAACATCGAGTTCAGGTTGCCGTCGGCGCGGCC
>JANLUG010000800.1:0-4230 GCA_031363335.1 Gammaproteobacteria bacterium | reverse complement strand
TCGACGAGACGCTCTGCCTGCAGCGCAACACCTTCGATACGCGCTCGCTGTGGGTGGGCGGATTGCGGACGAGCTATCAGACCGAGTTGCGCAGCGAGGGCCCCGATCGCGCCGCCGAACTCGTCGCCGCACATGCCGACTACTACGCCGCAGTGACCGGCGCGTCAGGGCTGGTTGCGGCTGGGCAAGATCGTTGGCAATCGCCATTGACTCCAGGACAACGTCGAAGCGGAGTGCGCGTCTGGCGGGTCCGCAACGTCACCGGCAAGCTGCAGGCGCTCGCACGGATCCTGAAGGCATGGATCACCTTCGACGGCGGCTTCGACTACATCATCTGGAAACTGGAACGTCATTCGGGCCGGCACATCGAGGTGCCGGAGCGGGTCCGGCGGCATCCAGTGCTGCACATGTGGGGATTCTTCTGGCGTCTGTATCGCGAAGGGGTGTTTCGTTGACCCAGGAGGCGCCGCGCATCTGGGTCGTCGTCAGCGACAAAGCCGGCGACAACGCGCAGGTCGATGCAGTTGTGGAACATTTGCCGTGGCCGGTCGAATACCGGCGCCTGCAGTTCAAGAAACCGTTTCAGAAGGGCAAGCCGCCGTTTCTGGCGTCTCTGTACCACGTCGACAAGGCGCATTCCGACGCGCTCGCGCCGCCATGGCCCGACATCGTCATCACGATCGGCAGAAGGCCCGCGATGGCGGCGTTGTGGATCCGTCGGCAGTCGGCCGATCGGACGCGCATCGTCCTGTTCGGGCGTCCGAAGCGGCATCCGCAGAATTTCGCCCTGATCATCGCTTCGGCCCAGTTTCAGGTGCCGGAGACACCGAATGTCGTCGGCGTGTCGCTGCCGCTGATGCGCGTCGACGAGGAGCGACTTTCGCGCGAGGCGAAAACCTGGAAGGCGCACTTCGACGAGCGTGCGCATCCGGTGATCGCGGTACTCGTCGGCGGCGCGACGCGGCCGTTCGTTTTCGACGCCGCGGCGGCAACCGAGTTGATCGAACTGTCGCGAACGTACTGCGGCGCGACCGGGTCGTTGTACGTCACCACGAGCCGGCGCACACCCGCTGCCGCAATTGACGCTCTGCGCAGCCAACTCCGCGAACGCGATCGCCTGTACGAATGGAGCGCCGGTTCCGCGCAGAATCCCTATTTCGGACTGCTCGCGCACGCCGATGGGTTTGTGGTTACAGGCGACAGCATGTCGATGATCACCGAAGTGGCACGGCTGAAGCGGCCGTTAGCGATCTATCCGCTGCGACGTTCCAGGCTCGTGACCACCGCGCGCAAGCATTTGCCGGAATGGGTCGTCGACCTTCCGAGCCGATTGAAATACGAACTGCTGCCGCGCATCGGAATCACCGCATTCCCGCGCGACCTGACACAGATCCACCGCGCGCTGATCGACAGCGGATCTGCAGTTACCGCGGGCGAGCCCATGGCGAGCGGCAATCGTCAGGCGTCGGACGAACTCGGTCGCGTCGTCGACGCGATCACGCGGCTGGCGTCCCGATGATTCGCGCGCCGTTCTGCGCACGGTGAGTACGTATCGCCCCGACATCGATGGTTTGCGCGCCATCGCGGTCGTCGTCGTCGTGCTGTTCCACGCCCACCTCGGACCGTTCGCCGGCGGCTTCGTCGGTGTCGACGTTTTTTTCGTCATCTCCGGATATCTAATCGTCGGCATCATCCTCGACGACATCGAGGCCGGTCGTTTCTCGATCGCCGCGTTCTACGAACGCCGTCTACGGCGGCTTTTTCCGGCGCTGTTCGCGGTGCTCATCGCCTGCACGGTCTGCGGTTACCTGCTGTTTCTTCCCGACGAGTATCGGAAGTTCGGCCAGAGCATCGTCGCAACGAGCGCGTTCGTTTCGAATTTCCTGTTCTGGTATCAAGCGGGTTATTTCGACACCCCGGCTGAGCTGAAACCGCTACTGCATACGTGGTCGCTTGCCGTGGAGGAACAGTTCTACCTGATTTTCCCTGCATTTCTATTCGTCGTGTCGAAGTACGCCAAGGACGCAACTACCCGACTCGTGTCGATCATCGCAGTGATTTCGTTCGCGCTCAGCGCGTGGTCATTGTCGAATCACCCCGATGCCGCGTTCTACCTGCCGCATACGCGGATGTGGGAGCTGATGATCGGCGCGCTGCTGGTCTGCGCGCCGATCCCGTTGCTGACGACGCAATTGGTTCGCACGTCGGCCGCAGTACTCGGCGTGGTGCTCATCGGCATCAGCAGCACGCTGTTCTCGAGCAAGACACCGTTTCCGGGTCCGGCCGCGCTGCTGCCGTGCCTCGGTGCTGCGTTGATCATTCATGCGGGGCGCAGCGGCACTACATTCGTCGGCACGCTACTCGCGACGCGGCCGTTCGTTTACGTCGGCCTCGTTTCGTATTCGCTGTATCTGTGGCATTGGCCGATTCTCGTGTTCGCACGGGCCGTATCGGTACGACCGCTTTCGCCGGCCGAAGCGGCGGCGCTCGTCGTCCTGTCGTTCATCGCCGCGGACCTTTCGTGGCGATTCGTCGAGTCGCCGTTTCGCGGCAAGCGCGGGCGCTTCTCGCGCACGCAGATATTCGCCAACGAAGGCGTGACATTGCCGTGGCAGGAAGCGACCTACGAAAACCTCGTGGCGAACATCGACCAGGTGCTCGACATGTCCGCGGCCACGGGCCGCAACCCAACCGAGCGCCCGCCACGTCGCTGAATGCGCGCGCGGAGCACTACTTCGATTGTCGGGAGCTGAGTCATGTCCATTCTGCGTGCGCTGCGTGCGCTGTGTTCACTGCGCGCCAGTGCGCTTTTCGTTGCGCTGCTTGGACTCGCGCACAACGCGCACGCCGACGAGTCTGTTGCCGTGGCGACCGCGGCACCGGGCTTTCGTGTTGAAGTGCTGGCGACGGGATCGCGCATCTCCGGTGCTAACGGCATGCACTTCAGCCCGGACGGCAAGCTCTACGTCGCCAGTGTCATTGGCTCCGAGATGCTGGTGCTGGATCCCAACGACGGCAAGGTGCTGCGTCGGCTTGCGCAGGCGGAAGGCGTGGAAGGCCCGGACGATGTCGCGTTTGCGCCCGATGGGAGCTTCTACTGGACCTCGATTCTGACGGGCGAAGTGGCGGGCTATCGGCCCGACGGTACGCGCGTGACTGCCGCGAAGCTGACGCCGGGCGTCAATCCGATCACCTTCTCGCCGACAGGAAGATTGTTCGTCGCGCAGTGCTTCTTCGGCACGGGTCTGTACGAACTCGATCCCGCTGGCGTGAAGCCGCCACGCTCAATTCGCGATGATCTCGGACCCCAGTGCGGCTTGAACGGGATGGACTGGGGCCCGGATGGTCGGCTGTACGGAACGCGCTGGTTCCGTGGCGAAGTAGTGAGTCTCAACGTCGACACCGGCGAGATGCGGACTGAGGTCGCCGGTATCGGCGTGCCGGCGGCGGTGAAATTCGATAGCAAAGGTCGGCTGTACGTGCTCGATACGCTCGCCGGCACAGTGTCGCGCGTCAACAAGGGCGCAGGTGGTCCTGCGAGTACGGAGGTGGTTGCGACACTGCAGCCTGGGCTCGACAACTTTGCGTTCGATGCGACTGATCGTTTGTTCGTTTCGAGTTTTGTCGATGGTTTCGTCGCGCGCGTAGAGGCCGATGGCGCACAGACCATGTTGTCGCCCGGCGGGATGTCCGCACCGGGCGGTGTCGCCGTCCGCAGTACAGGCAACGGCGAGGCGGTGATCGTCGCGGACCTGCAAGCGCTGCGTGGGTTCGCGCTAAGCAATGGCCACAGTTCTTTCATCGAACGCAATGTCCTGGGCGTTTCCGAAGTGGGGAGCGCGCTGAACATCGCGATCGACGGCGGGAACCTGCTACTCACGTCCTGGGTCGACAACGACGTGCGCGTGTGGGACCCGCAAGCGCGGCGCATCGTCACGCGGCTGCAAGGCTTGCACGAACCCGTTGCGGCCGTGCGATTCGGTGCTGGCTATGCGATCACGGAACACAAGGAAGGTCGCGTGATCTTGGTCGGACCTGGGGAAACACGCATTCTGGGTAGCGGATTCGCAGCGCCAACGGGTCTAGTCGTGCGCGGAGATGATCTCTTCATGACAGAGCGCAGCACCGGCACGCTGCTGCGGCTTGTTGCCGATGGGCAGGTGCTTGCGACTCCCGAGATCGTGGCGAGCGGCCTGAACGCACCGGAAGGCGTTGCGCTGTATCGCGATG
>JANLUG010000780.1:0-2176 GCA_031363335.1 Gammaproteobacteria bacterium | reverse complement strand
GACCAGGATCAGCACCAGCAACAACGTATGCGTTCCGAGTACGTACGCCCGCTTCCGATCGCCGCGGCCGAGCGTGCGCGACATGATCGACGTCGCGCCGATACCAAGACCCATCGACACAGACGACAGCCCCATCACCATCGGAAACGAAAAGCTGACTGCGGCGAGCTGTTGCGTGCCGATCCAGCCGATGTAGATCGTGTCGATCATCGACGCGAGAATCATCGACGAGATGCCGAGAAACATCGGCACGGTCAGACGTATGAGGTGACGTCCGACAGGGCCGGTGGTGAGATCTTCGGATCTGCGCAACGCGGAATTCCGTCGAGGGGCAAATCGGGTATTCTAACCAGCCTCACCAACCTTGATAGCGCCGTGACGTCAGACGCGCCCCGCACGGCCAGAATCGTGCATTCGATCGACGAGATTCCCGCGCACGTCTGGAACGCCTGTGCCAATCCGGGTGCGCCGATCCCCGACAATCCGTTTCTCGATCACGGTTTTCTGCGTGCGCTCGAAAAGAGCGGCAGCGCGACAGCCCGCACCGGCTGGCAACCGTTCCACGTCGTGCTCGAGCGCGCTGGCAGCGACGTCATCGGCGTCGTGCCGATGTACATGAAGAATCACTCGCGCGGCGAATATGTATTCGACAATGCGTGGGCCGATGCGTGGCACCGCGCCGGCGGCAAGTACTACCCGAAGCTGCAGGTCAGCGTGCCGTTCACGCCGGCCTCGGGCCGGCGCCTGTTGACCCGACCGGACGCAGGCGATGACGTCGAACGGCAATTGACCGCGGCGTGCGTACAGATCGCGAAACAGAGCGACGTATCGTCCCTACACATGACGTTCCTGCCGGAAACGCAATGGCGCACGCTCGGCGACATGGGTCTGTTGCAACGCGTCGACCAGCAATTCCACTGGCACAACCGTGGCTACACTACATTCGAAGATTTTCTGGCGGAGCTCGCCTCGAAGAAGCGCAAGAACCTCAAGCGCGAACGCCGCGAAGTGGTCGAAGCCGGTATCGACATCGAATGGGTCACCGGGTCCGACATCCGCGAACATCACTGGGACGCGTTCTTCGATTTCTACACCGACACCGGCAATCGAAAATGGGGCAGCCCGTATCTGACGCGGAAGTTCTTCAGTCTCGTCACCGAAGCGATGGCAGACCGCATTCTGTTGATCATGTGCAAACGCGCCGGACGTTACATCGCCGGCGCGTTGAACTTCATCGGTAGCGACGCGCTGTACGGCCGCAACTGGGGCTGCATCGAAGACCACCGCTTCCTGCACTTCGAAGCGTGCTACTACCAGGCCATCGACTTCGCGATCAGTCGCGGTCTCGCGCGCGTCGAAGCAGGTGCCCAAGGTCCGCACAAGGTGGCTCGCGGTTACGTTCCGCAAGCCACCTATAGCGCGCATTGGATCGCCGACGCCGGGCTACGCGATGCGATCGCCCGCTATCTGAAGGAAGAGCGCAACTACGTGCAGCAGGACATCGACTATCTGAGCGAACACACGCCGTTCCGTTCGGACCTGCAGATCGACCCTGCTATCGCTTCAGCAGATCACGAATCTCCGTGAGCAGTACTTCCTGGGGCGGCGCCTGCTGCACTTCGGGCGGCTTCGCTTCCTCTTTCTTCTTCATGCTGTTCATCGCCTTGATCAACATGAAGATCGCAAACGCAACGATCACGAAATCGACGATCGACTGGACGAATTTGCCGTAGTTCCATAACACCGCGGGCGCTGTGCCGACGGCATCCTTGAGCGTAACCGCCAGGCTCGTGAAATCGACGCCGCCCAACAGCATCCCCAGCGGCGGCATCAATACATCACCCACGAACGACGAGACGATCTTTCCGAACGCGCCGCCGATGACGATCCCCACCGCCATGTCGACGACGTTGCCACGCATGGCAAACTCTTTGAACTCAGTAGCCAGAGACATGATTTACCCTCCCATTTGAGACACGAACACCTAACGCCGATCAGAGATAGCCCTTGACCTGCATCAGATAACTTTTGATACGTGCGAGATTCTGCGGCCCCATCCGCAACAGCTGCTTCTGCAGCGGCTTCAGTGCCTCGAGATTCGGATCGGCAAACTGGTAATACACCTTCGGCTGGATCATTCCTGCAAGGCATTGCCAAGCGGGTGGAAGACGGCACG
>JANLUG010000778.1:0-2893 GCA_031363335.1 Gammaproteobacteria bacterium | reverse complement strand
CGAGGCGGCCATCGAGGTAGACCTCTACGGCGGCTACAAGGGAAAGATCAACGACGACTTCTCGTATGACGTCGGCGCGATTTACTACGGCTATCCGCAGGATGGCTCCCAGCACCTGGCTTACACCGAGGTCTACACGAGCTTGTCGTTCTTCGGTGCGAAAGTGGGCCTGAACTATTCGGACAACTACTACGGCGGATCGGACGCGTTCAGCTATTGGTACGCAAACTACGGCATTGAAGTGGTCAAGAACCTCACCGTCAGCGCGCACTATGGCTACAACCTGTTCGATACGAAGCAGGTCGGATTCCAGCCGCCCAGTAACGGCCCGCTCGCCCTCGACGGCGAAGACAGCTACTCCGACTGGAGTCTGGGCGTTTCGACTTCGGCACTCGGCGTGACTTGGGCATTGACCTACGTCGACACCGATCTCGATAAGGACAAGTGTTTCGCACCAGGCGGTGAGGATCTCTGCGCCGCGACGGCCGTGTTCTCGATTTCGAAGAGCCTCTAATTAGGGGAGAATCCCGGGTGCACGAACTTCTTAAACGGCTTCGGCACTGACGCGCGCCCGTGCACCTGCGGATCACCAAGGAGACATGAGATATGAAACTCGTTACTGCAATCATCAAGCCGTTCAAGCTGGACGACGTGCGAGAGGCCCTTTCGGAAATCGGCGTGCATGGTATGACGGTTACCGAGGTCAAGGGTTTCGGGCGTCAGAAGGGCCACACGGAACTCTATCGCGGCGCTGAATACGTGGTCGACTTCCTGCCGAAGGTCAAAGTCGAGGTCGCGATCGACGACAGCGCGCTCGATCAATGTCTCGAAGCAATCACGAAGGCGGCGAACACCGGCAAGGTCGGCGACGGCAAGATTTTTGTCGCAACGCTCGAAGAGGTGGTCCGCATTCGCACCGGCGAAACAGGCCCCGAAGCGGTCTGACAATTTTCCAGCGAGCTTACTAGTGAGCGAGGGCGCCCATCGGCGCCCTTTTTCGTTCTTGCGCTGCCGCGAATCTTGTCTATAAATACTCGGTCATTGTGGGGCTGTGACCGTGATGGGCTACGAGGTGCGGAATGAGTGACGAAAACGAAGACTTCAACGACCAGGAAGATGAGGCAGAGCTCAGCGACGCAGATGATGCGGACGAAGTGGTCGCCGATGCAGACACGGAAGCAGAGGTTGAGGTAGAGGACGAAGAGGCTGTTGCCGCGCCGGCCGGTCGCGCCCGCAAGGTCGAACAGGTTGAAGTCCATTCCTCGGCGGCGCGCGCCGCGTTGCGCGACACGATTGCTGCAGACGTCGAAGCGTTTCTGAAACGCGGCGGTTCGATCGAAAAGGTGGCGGACGATCACCGCGCCGACCCACCGAAAAAACCCGAGAGCAACTACGGCCGCGGTTCGATCTGATCTGACCTGAATCCCAAGAGCACACCGGCGCCATACGATAGAATGGCGCCCCTTTCTCAGGCTGTTACTTCCCGATGCGTTACGTAAGCACGCGAGGGCGCTCGGCGCCGCTCGGCTTCGAAGACGTGGTAATCGCCGGCCTCGCCGACGATGGCGGCCTGTTCCTTCCCGAACGAATTCCTGATGTTCGAGCAGAGCTCGATCGTTGGCGAGGTCTCGGATTCGCGGATCTGGCCGGGCACGTCATGGCCCATTTCATCGACGACATCGATCCGGAGGTGATCCGCAGACTGCTGCGGCTCAGCTATGCAGGCTTCGATGCGCCCGACGTCGTGCCGCTGCGCAAGCTGGATGAGGCGACCGTACTCGAACTCTTTCACGGCCCGACACTCGCCTTCAAGGATATTGCGCTGCAGTTTCTCGGCAACGTCTTCAACTACGTTCTCGAAAAACGCGGCTCGTCGATGAATATCGTCGGCTCGACGAGCGGCGACACCGGCAGCGCCGCGATTGCCGGCGTGCGCGGCAAGGACGCGATCAGCATTTTCGTGATGTATCCGGAAGGACGTACCAGTCGCTTGCAGGAACTGCAGATGACGTCGGTGCTCGATCCGAACGTGCACTGCATCGCGATACAAGGCAGCTTCGACGAATGCCAGGCGATCATGAAGGAGATCTTCAACGACTTGCCGTTCAAGGCGCATCACCGTTTGGGCGCCGTCAATTCGGTAAACTGGGCGCGGTTGCTGGCGCAGATCGTCTACTACGTCTATGCAACGCTCGCGCTCGACGACGGCGGCAGCAAGCGCGTGTCGTTCAGCGTTCCCACCGGTAACTTCGGCGACATCCTGGCCGGCTATCTCGCATTGCAGATGGGTCTGCCGATCGACCGGCTGATCTGTGCCACGAACGAGAACGACATCCTGTCGGTGTTCTTCAATACGGGCTTGTACAGGCGCGGCCGCGTGCACCAGACGATCAGTCCGTCGATGGACATTCAGGTGGCGAGCAACTTCGAACGCTTTCTGTACCTTCAGATGGATCGTGACAGCGCGCGGCTGAACACCTTCATGGAGTCGTTCAGCAGGCAGGGCGAAGCGACGCTTGAAGGCGCGATGCCGGTCGATGGTCATATCGTTGCGACATCCGTGGATACACAGGAAACGATAGCGACGATTGCCGACGTTTATCGGCGCAACGGCTATGTCGTCGACCCGCATACGGCGGTGGGTATAGCGGCGGCCCGCCGCTTCAAAGTAGAGGGTCCGATGGTGTGTCTGGCGACTGCGCATCCGGCGAAGTTTCCGGAGTCGGTCAATGCCGCCCTAGGTAAACCGTTGGCGCACCACCCGCGACTCGATGTGCTCGAAGGCGCACAAACTCGACGCACCGTCCTGCCCGCGCGTGTATCCGACGTGAAGGCATTCGTCGCCGCGCACGCTCGATAGCGCGATATCAGTCCGCGTGCTCGATCTCGTCGA
>JANLUG010000772.1:0-2567 GCA_031363335.1 Gammaproteobacteria bacterium | reverse complement strand
GGTTACGTCTCGCAGCGAGTGGTCGGGTTTGAGAACAATGCACGCCAACGGCGGCAAGGTCAGTTCGAGCGATTGTGTATAGCCCATGCTGCGTACGTTCTGAGTCCGGCAACCACCGGAGTTGCCGAGATTCGAACCGCCGTAGTACGTCGAATCCGAATTGAGAATCTCCCGATATGCGCCCGGTTCGGGCGCGCCGATCCGATAACGGTGTCGCGGTACCGGCGTGAAGTTCAGAACCACGATCAATAACTCGCTGCCGACGCGGCGTTGAAAGCTGATGACCGAATGGCTGACATCGTCGCAATCGATCCACTGAAATCCGGCCGGGTCCGAGTCGAGTGCCAATGCGGGCTCGTTTCTGTAGACGCCGTTCAGCGCCCGCACGAGTTCGAATACGCCGCGGTGCGGCGCGAACTCGAGCAATGGCCATTCGAGTGCGCGATCGTGGTCCCATTCGCTGCGCTGACCGAACTCGCCACCCATGAACACGAGCTTCTTACCGGGCATCAGAAACTGGTATGCGAACAACAACCGCAAATTCGCGAAGCGTTGCCAGTCGTCGCCGGGCATCTTGCCGAGCAGCGACGATTTGCCGTGCACCACCTCATCGTGCGACAGCGGCAGTAGAAAATGCTCGCTATACGCGTAGAGCATTCCGAACGTCAGGTGCCGGTGATGATATTTGCGATGCACCGGATCGACATGGATGTAAGCGAGCGTGTCGATCATCCATCCCATGTTCCACTTGAGGGTAAAGCCCAGGCCTCCGACATAGGTAGGGCGCGTCACCTGCGGCCACGACGTGGACTCCTCGGCGATGATCATCGTTCCGGGTGATTCACCGTGCGCAACTTCGTTGAGCTCCTTGATCCACTCGATCGCTTCGAGATTCTCGCGTCCGCCGAATTTGTTTGGTAGCCAGTCTCCGGCGCTGCGCGAATAGTCGAGATAGAGCATCGACGCAACGGCGTCGACGCGCAGCCCGTCGATATGGAACTCGCTCAGCCAGAACAGCGCACTGCTCGTCAGAAAATTGCGCACTTCGTTGCGGCCGTAGTTGAAGATCAGGGTCTTCCAGTCGCGATGCTCACCAAGTCGCGGATCCGCATGTTCGTACAAGGCGGTGCCGTCGAATTGCGCGAGACCGTGTGCATCTCGCGGAAAGTGCGCGGGTACCCAGTCCAGAAGCACGCCGATGCCGCGCTGATGCAGGTAGTTCACGAACCAGCGAAAGTCGTCGGGTGCTCCGAAACGGTTTGTCGGTGCGAAGTATCCCAACGCCTGATATCCCCACGAGCCGTCAAAGGGGTGTTCCGTAATGGGCATCAGCTCGATGTGACTGAAACCAAGATGCTCTACGTGAGCCGCAAGCCGTTCCGCCAACGTACGGTAGTCGAGAAAATCGCCGTTCCGGTTTCGTTGCCACGAGCCGAGGTGCACTTCGTATATCGAAATCGGCTCACGCGACGGCTGCCCGATTCGACGTCGCTCCATCCATGCCTCGTCGTTCCAACGGTGTGACGAAGGCGCGCTGACAACCGACGCGGTATCGGGAGGGTGTTGGAACTCACGGCCGTAGGGGTCGGCCTTGAGAGCAATCGCGCCGCTGTGCCGGTTGCGGATCTCGAATTTGTAGCAGGTGCCCGGCGCCAGTTCCGGGATGAACAGACACCAGATGCCGCTCTGACCCTGTACGTTCATCTGGTGACGTCGACCGTCCCATTGGTTGAAATTGCCGACGACGCTGACTCGTTCTGCGTTGGGTGCCCAAACGGCGAAGCGGATTCCGCTGTGCCCGTCGACGTTGTGCGGCTGCGCGCCAAGCAGATCGAATGCGCGCCGGTGTCTGCCTTCGTTGAACAGGTAGAGATCCTGTGACGGGAGGTCGACCCGAAATGCGTAAGCGTCCAGTTCGTCGTGCGAGTGGCCGGCGCTGTCACGCCACTGCAGGCGGTAGTAGCGGGGCACATTCTCTTTGCGCCCTTGCCACTGAAAGATCCCCGGCCAGCGGGTTGTCGCCAGCGCCGGCCCGTCAGCAACCGAAACGGCCTGGGCCGAGGGAATGAACACCGTCAGCTGCGTGTCGTTGCCGCGATCCTTCAGGCCGAGCAGATCCGAGGGGGCATACGCTCTGCACGCCAGAAGCGCATCGATGCGAAGGTGCTCGTGAAGCGGGTTCATCGCGTCTGCGCCTTAGCGGCGATGAGTTCGTTATAAAGATCGAGGTACTGCAGCGCGCTGCTGCGCCATGAAAAATCCTGCGCCATGCCGTTGCGCTGGATGGCCCGCCAGGTATGTCGATTTCGCGATGCGGCCACCGCGCTCCTGACGGCATCGAAAAGCGCCTCGGGCGTGGCGGATCCGAACAGAAATCCGGTACCTGTTCGTCCGGATACCGGCCGGACGGTGTCGATCAATCCGCCGGTTTTACGCACGACCGGCACGGTTCCATAGGCCTGGCTGTACATCTGATTCAGACCGCATGGCTCGAACCGCGACGGCATTAGGAAGATGTCTGCGCCGGCTTCGATCAGGTGCGCCATCGCTTCGTCGTGACCCGAATG
>JANLUG010000718.1:0-3134 GCA_031363335.1 Gammaproteobacteria bacterium | reverse complement strand
GATTCTGCCGCCAGCACGGCGACGCGGCGATCGACGATGTTCGGGTTGCCGCGGGTGCGTCGATTGAAAAACAGGTCGACGTCGCCGACACCGCTGCACAGTCGAGCGGGCACGGCGTTTTCGAAGGCGTTGATGGCGACTCGAATCAGCGACCGTCGGAGCCACTCGGCGAATCGTTCGACGCCGATCGCGCCATCGCCTGCATCGACCGGCACCGGTGCCGAGTGCGTGTGCGATGCGCAGACGCAGATCTGCCGGGGTTCGAGGCCGGTGGCACGCGCGACGTCGTCGATCACTGCGCGACCGAGCGGTGCGGGCGTGCAGATCAGATCTGTGGTAATGAACAGCAGCCGATCCACACCGTTCGAAAGATACAGTGCCTTGCCGTGGATGCGGTCGTGCACGCCGGTGTTCGGCGCAGTCCGTTGACCGAAGCCCGCGAGCATCACCGGCCAGTCGGGCGTGACGTCGACGCGAGCTGTTCCAACCACCACTTGTGTCATATCGGCTTCTCCAGACGACCAGCCGACGCCGACACATTGGGCATGCAGCTACTCCCGGTAGCAGCTTTAAACATTTCGATGACCGAATAGTTCCGGCAATGCGTCGCCGCCGCGAACGCGACTGACGCCGCGAGCCGCGAAGCCGCCGTCGATGTTGATGATGCTGCCGGTCGCGTGGCCGGATTCGGCGCGTGCGGCGAGGAAGACGAATGCCGCAGCGTAATCCTCAGGCGCCGGCAGCCGGTCAATCGGCAAACCGCCCTTCATCATTTCCGGCTTCAGCACGTCACCGATGGAGCGGTTCGCCATGTCGAGCGCGCGCGGTCCGCGCAGATCCGTTGCGATTGCGCCGGGTGCGACACCGTTGACGCGCACGTGCGGCGCGCATTCGAACGCGAGTTGGCGGATGAGTCCGACGACGGCGTGCTTCGATGCGGTGTACAGCGGGCCGCCGCCGTCGGGATAAAAACCCGCATTCGACACGGTGAAGATCATCGAGCCGCGCGCGGCAACGAGTGCGGACTGCGCTGCCTTCGCGGCCAGCAGATAGCCCTTCACGTTGATACCGATCAGTTCGTCGAACGCTTCGTCGATGCGATCTTCAGGCAGATCCACCAGCGCGCATCCGTAATCCCAGATGCCCGCATTTGCGACGAGCACATCCAATCGACCGAAGGCCGCAACCGCGTCGGCCACTGCGCGTTTGTTCGCAGCGAGATCGCGCACATCGCCGGCAATGCCGCGCACCCGATCGGGATATTGCGCGCTCAGTTCTGCGAGTCGCGCTTCCGATCGATCGAGTACGACCACGTGCGCACCTTCCGCGACGAAGCGCTCCGTCACGGCGCGGCCCAAACCGGACGCGCCGCCGGTGACCATTGCGACGATGTTGTCGAGGCGCATCGCTCTCTCCCCAAGCGTGATTCGAAGCACATCGATGATGATCCACATCCGTTGCGCAACTCAACGCGTTCTGGTCTTTGGTCGCGCGCAATGGCATGGTCTGGGTGGGGAACAATAAAGCGAGAGTTGCAGATGATGTCGTCTACGAGCGAGCCGCGCCGACTCGCGATACCCGTGATGGCCGCGTTCGGATTCGGCCAGCTGGGCGAAGCGCTCGTAACGATCGGCTTCACGACATTCCTACTGTTCTACTACAACCAGGTGCTCGGCGTTTCCGGAATGGTCACCGGACTTGCGCTTGCGATTTCGCTGGTGGTCGATGCAGTGGTCGATCCGATCGCGGGGTCGCTGTCTGATCGCTTGCGATCGCGCTGGGGCAGACGCCATCCATTTATCCTGTTATCGGCGATTCCGTTGGGCGGCTGCTTCTTCCTGATCTTCAATCCGCCCGCGGGATTCGGAGAATTCGAACTCGCGGCGTGGTTGGTCTGTTGGTCGCTGGCAACGCGGATCGCATTGACGTTCTTCCACGTCCCTCACCTCGCGTTGGGCGCCGAGATGGCGCACGACTACAACCAGCGCTCGACGCTGTTCTCGTACAACATCTTCTTTTCGATTTTCGGCCAAGCCATCGGTGCGGCGCTTGCATACAAGTTCTGTTTCCCGACCACCGAACAGTACAACCCCGGACTATTGAACCCGGGCGGGTACGTGGAGTTCTCGTCGGTATTCCGCGGGTTCGTTGTCGTCGCTGTTCTCGTGTGCGTATTCGGCACATGGCGCGAGATTCCGCATCTTCCGACCACCGGCCGCGAATACACGCGTTTTTCGCTGCTCAACGTGTTCCGCGAAACGGCGGAAGCCTTTCGCAACCGGTCGTTTCGCGCGCTGTTCTTCGGCATGTGTCTGGCAACGATCATGCTGTCGGCCGAGGGTGTGTTGTCGCCCTACATGAACGTCCACTTCTGGGGGTTGACCACCGAGCAGATCTACACGATTCCGGCGTTCAGCATGATCGGCTTGATCATCGGTTTCGCGGTGACGCCATTGGTGACGCGTTGGCTCGACAAGAAAAAAACGCTGATGTATTGCTCGATGCTCGCGATCGTCAATCCGGTGGTGCTCGTCGGCATGCGGCTGCTCGACGTGCCGGGGTTCCCTGCTAACGGATCCCCACTGGTGCTGCCGCTGGTGATCGTCGTGAACTTCGTCGGCGCGCTGCTCGCGCCGCCGATCTTCGGCTCGTTGAATGCGATGTTCGCCGACATCGTCGACGAGCACGAGCTCGACACCGGCCATCGCCGCGAGGGCGTCATCTTCGCGGCGCGCTCGTTCCTGATCAAAGCCATCTCGTCGGTGGGCGTGGTCGTCGGCGGATGGGTGATCGACTGGATCAAGTTTCCGCGCGGCGCGCGCGCGGGTACGGTGCCCGATGACGTGCTGTGGGATCTCGGGCTCTACCAGGCACCGCTGCCTTCCATCTTCGTGTTCATCGCGGTAATTCTGTATTCGGGATATCGGCTCGACCGCAAGCGGCACGCTGAGATCATTGCAGCGCTGACGCTACGACGCGAGGCAACTGTGCGTGCGGAGCGTGAGGAGCTTGTGGAACCTCAGGCGAAGTCGGCCTGATCATTTGCCGCGCGACTTCTCCGAGCGCGACTTCGATAGGGGTCGAGCGACCAGGGACGGCTCGAGCGTGTCCGGGGCGTCAAGCCTCCACCTCCA
>JANLUG010000746.1:0-8821 GCA_031363335.1 Gammaproteobacteria bacterium | reverse complement strand
GCGACGAGCAGATCGCTCTGCACGAACGGGCTGATGAACTGACCGATGAACTGTAGGAATTGGCTGTGCTGAACACCGCCGACAACGATGAAGAGCGAGATGAAGAATGTCAGCAGCGCGATCTCTACGTGCTCGAACGCTTTGTCGAGCCGCACGTTTTTTGCGAGAAACAACAGCAGTGTCAGCCCGAACGCGGCGACCACCCACGGTTCCCAGTGCAGTTTGCCGTGCACCACGAACAATATCAGCGTCACGCCGAGCGCGATCAATGCAACGCGCCACGTATGCGGATCGGCGATTTTGCCTTCGCCGTCGAACGACACCGCCGCAGCGGTGCCGCGCAATTCCGAGCGAAACACGATGCGCATCGCCAACAGCGTTGCCAGCCAGGCAACGAACACGATGCCGCCCATACGGATCGCGAAGGTATTGAAATCGATGCCGGCGGCGGAGCCGATCATCAGATTCGGCGGATCGCCGACCAGTGTCCCCACGCCGCCTGTATTCGACAGCATGGCCGCGGCGATCAGATACGGAACGGGCGACGTCTTCAGCGCGCGCGTGATCAGAATGATGAGCGGACCGAAGATCACGACGGTGGTGACGTTGTCGAGCAACAACGATAGCAACGTCACCGCCGTGCCGAGAAAGACGAGCAGCAGAAACAGCCGTCCGCGACTCAACCGTGCCAGCCGATACGCGAGGTTTTCGAAGCCGCCTGTTGGCGCCATGATCGCCACGATCGTCATCATACAACCGAGCAGGAATACGACGTTCCAGTCGACCGCATGCAGCGCTTCGCTCGGGCCGTAGAAGCCGAAGATCTGGCCGGCGATGATCATCGCGCCGGCGCCGGCCATCGCGATGCGGGTGCGGTCGAAGTGATGGAGCTGCTCGGTGAAGATTGCCAGAAACGTCAATCCGAGAATGCCTGCCGACACGAGCATCGGCACGTTCCAGGCCATCGGTCCGACCATGGCTTCCATCAGGAACCCACTCTACAGTCGCTGCGCCACTGGGCGAAACGCCCCTCTCTTTCGTCGTCGGACAGTTGCGGCACGAACGTGCGGTTGATGCGGCGCAACGTCGCCATGTGGTCCGCGCGCCAGAGTCCGGCACCGATGCCGGCGCCGATTGCCGCCCCGAGCGCGCTCGCATCGGCGATCTCGAGACGTTCGACGGGTGTGCCAAGCACGTCTGCCTGGATCTGCATCAAGGTGTCGCTGCGCGATGCGCCGCCGTCTGCGCGCAGTGCATCCATCGGGGGCAACTCCAGGGCCCCGATGGCGTCGCGCACCTCACGCAACCGATACGCGATGCCTTCGAGCACCGCGCGCGCGACGTGAGCGCGCGTAGTCGCGCGCGTGAGGCCGCCGATCGTGGCGCTTCGCGACGCGTCGCCGTGCGGGGTGCCGAGTCCCTGGAGCGCCGGTAGTACATACGCACCGCCGCTGTTCGGTACCGAGGCGGCAAGCAACGACAGCTCGGCGGCGGAAGGCGCTATGCCCAATTCGGCGACGGCCCAGTCGATCATCGCGCCGGCCGTGTTGACCATGCCTTCGATGCAGAACGACCGCACACCGTCGCGTGTCCACAACACCACCGGATACGTGCCGAGCGCGATCTTCAGCTCCGTACCGGTGTTGACGTCGAGTGCCGCGGCGGTGCCGAACGTCGCTTTCGCTTGTCCGGGCGCGAGACAGCCCTCGGCGATCGCAGCGCTCTGTTGGTCGGCCATCAACGCCGTGAGCGGGCAATCTGCGCCGACTACGCAGTCGCCGAACCGCGTCGTCGTTTCGCTCAACGTCGGAAAGCGGGCGGGATCGAGACCCTGGGCCCCGATCAACATCGAATTCCAGACACCCGTGAAATAGTCGTAGTAGCCGGTCGCGCATGCCTGGCCGTGATCCATTGCGTAAATGGCGCCGCCTGACAGCCGCCACGCGAGGTACGTGTCGATGTTGCCCCAGAGCAGCGCACCCGCGCCGAGTCGTTGACGGCCGCGTTCGATTCCGTCGAGCACCAACTCGAGTTTCGCAGCTGCGGTCTGATGACTGACGAGATACCCCTGCGCGATCAATTCAGCGGCGCGCGTGCTGCCGCGCATGTCCTGCCAACTCACCAGAGGGGTGACCGGTTCGCCTGTCTGTGGATCCCAGACGACCACATTGCCGCGTTGCGCGGTGATGCCGATCGCCGCGACCGCTTCAGGCGCCATCCCGGCATCCGACAAAGCCAGATCAATCACGGTTGCCGTGGCCGCCCAGACCTGCGCGGCGTTCTGCTCGACGCGCCCGGGGGCAGGGTGGTGGACATCGGCGCGCGCCTGCGCCCGGCCGAGCACGTTGAGATCCGCATCCACGATCAATGCCCGAATGCTGGTCGAACCCGCATCGATGGCGAGAACAGGTCCCGTCATTTCAGCTGATCGTGCCGTCGGGATCCGGTAACAGCACGCCGGGGTTCATGATGCCGGTCGGATCGAGCGCAGCTTTAACATGACGCAGCACAGCGATGCCGGCAGTGCCGAGATCGTGATGCAGATACGGCGCGCGCACACGGCCGATGCCGTGATGGTGCGCGATACCGCCGCCCAGTGCGGCCGTTGTATCGATGATGCGTTGCCAGCACGCGCGATAGCGTTCCGCCATCGCGTCCGAATTTTCCGGGCGTACGGCGAACGAGAAGTAGAGGTTCAAGCCGGAACGGTAGGCATGCGAACTGTGCGCGGATGCGTTGAGCATGTCGGGTACCTCCGACAGTGCCGCCACCACGCCGGTATAGAGCGCCTCGATGCGGTCCCACGGCGCGGATACTTCCACCGTGTCGACGACGATGCGTTTGTCGAGAAACCCTCGCCAGTGCGGCACCGTATTGCGGTGACCGAGCCAACCGGTAGTCGCCGTAGCGGGAACGCCGTGCAGCCCCATCTTGCGGGCAAGCTGGCGGCTCGCTTCCATTTCGGCCGCAACGCGTTCGCTCGGACCTTCGTGAACCATGATGAGCAGGCCATGATCGGGTCGCGCGTTCGCCACGAACGAACGTTGCGCTTCGATCGCGTCGTATTGGCGCATTACCGGCGGTTGCCAGCCGCGCTGGATCAGTTCGCGCTGGTAATCGAAGCCCTGCTGCATCGAGGTCGTCAAGAACGCGCTGTAATCCTGCGCCTCCGGTTTGCGTCGCAGGCTCAGCGTCACGCCGGTAATCACGCCGAGGGTGCCTTCGCTGCCGAGCAGCAGATGGCGCAGATCAGGACCCGCCGATGCACGCGGCGCTTTACCGGCGTGAATGACGCTGCCGTCGGCGAGCACGGCTTCGATCGAGTAGACGATGTCTTCGATGTTGCCGTTTGCGGTGCTGAACTGTCCCGATGCCCGCGTGGCGATCCAACCGCCGACGCTGCTGACGGCAATGGACTGAGGCCAGTGGCCGATCGTCAGACCAAGCGCCGCAACTTCGTCTTCCGCATCGCTGCCGCGCTTGCCCGCATCGAAGCTCGCCAACAGATTTACCGGGTCGATGCGGCGCGTCTGGTGCATGGACGAGAGGTCGAGCAATACGCGGTCGGGATGCGCGAGCACGCCGCCGCAGACACCGCTGCCGAGGCCGAACGGCACGATGGCGATGCGCGCGTTCCGGCACGCGTTGACGGTGGCGACCACGTCGTCGACCGTGTGCGGTCGCACGACGCAACGAGCGCGCGGCGCGGCCCGACCTTGAAGATCGTCGAGGTGGCTAAGCACCCAGTAGTCGTGGCGTCGTTCGTCGAGCGTTGCCGCGTCAGTGAGGACTTTGGCGTTGCCGAGTTGCTGCGCTAGCGCATCGACGAACGCATCGCTCATGCAATGTCCCCAAGCGGCGCGCGTTCGGTCGCTCTGAGTGCATTACACGCGTCGATCTGGCGCTGCGTTTCCGTTGCAGACCAACCTAACAAGGGCGCCATCGCGTCAGCCGCGGGCCGCAGCGACGCGAGGCCGCTGTCGAGATCGAAACGCGCCCGGGCGCTGCGGCGCACCCAGTAGTCTTCCAGCGTCATCGCGCCTTCCTTCAAGACGGCGTGACGTGCCTCAGCCGGAATGCCGCCATTCACCAGGCCGACCGCCTCCGTGCCGTACAACATCATCAGACGTTCCGCATCCAGCGCGGCGAGCCCGGCGCCGACCAGCTGCCGCGTGAGCTGCGCTGGCGGCTCGCTCAGCGCGCCGCCCGGCAATGCTTCTTCAGCGGTGGTGCTGACCGGTCCGTTGCGGCCCAGGCGTTTGACGCACAAGTCCACGATCCGCTCGGCCATGCGGCGATACGCGGTCAGCTTGCCGCCGGCGATCGTGATGATGCCGGCGGGGCTCTCCATCACTTCGTCGCGGCGCGAGATTTCCGATGGCGACTTCTTGCCGGGTTCCGCGATCAACGGCCGTATTCCCGACCACAGCGCGATCACGTCGCTGCGCTGCAGCGGTTCCGTGCGGAAGACGCGATTCGAGGCCGCGAGCAGGTAGTCCACGTCGTCTGTGGTGATGGTCGGCCAGTAGTCGCTGTCGGCGTAGAACGTATCCGTAGTGCCGAGATAAGCCACCGCATCGCGCGGTACGACGAACACGCCGCGTTTGTCCGCGGCCGTCATCGTGACGGTGTGCTTGATCGGCAAGCGCTCGCGCGACACGACCAGGTGCACGCCTTTGCTGAGCGCCAGACGGGAGCCTGCGTCTGCTCGTTCCATTTTGCGGATATGGTCCGCCCATGGTCCGGTTGCGTTGACGATCACCTTTGCGCGCACGTGTGCGGTCAGACCAGGACCGAGGCGATCGGAGATCGTCAGCGCCTTCGCAACGCCGTTGGCGCATTCGATGGCGGTGACTTCTGCGTAGTTCGCAACGACAGCGCCGTGCCGGGCCGCGCTGCGCACGTTGCCGAGCGTCAAGCGGCCGTCGTCGGTGACGTATTCGGGATACACGATCGCGCCGGCGAGTTCGTCGGTGACGAGCGCCGGTTCCTCCTGTGCGAGCCGTTCGACATTCCACAACTCATGGCGGTCGTCGGCTTCGACGCTGCCGAGTTTTTCGTACGTCCAAAGCCCGGTGCGAAACTTCGCGATGGCGGCGCGATTGCGTGCGGGCACGATGAATAGCGTGCGCCGAGCGAGGTGCGGCGCGATGTTGCGCACGGCTTTGCGTTCGAGCGCCGCCTCGCGCACCAGCGCCATGTCGCCTTGTGCGAGATAACGAATGCCGCCGTGCACCAGCTTCGACGAACGGCTCGACGTACCGGCGGCGAAGTCGCGCGCTTCGACGAGCGCGACGGACAATCCGCGCATCGCGGCGTCGCGCGCGATGCCGGCGCCGGTGATGCCGCCGCCGATGACCGCCACATCGAAGGTTTCCGCGCCGAGTTCGCTGAACAGTGCAGCCCGGTCGCGCAGATCGAGATCAGATGACTTCATGGATGTTTCAGCCGGCTCCCTTCGGCGTAGTAGCGTTGATGCCAGATTCCGTCGCCGGGCTCGTCGCCCAACGGCATGCGCCAGCCGCGCACATTGGCGCGGTCGAGTGCGACTCGAAACAGCGCGCGTGGTTGATCGATGGTGGTTTGGACATACGCTTCGGCTGCGTCCTTCGGCACATAGCGCTGCGCGATGCGGCGATACCGGTCGCGCCAGATCGCGTCGGCGCCGAGGTCGTGAATGAGTTCCGCCGGACCTTCCACTGTCACTTTTCGATACGGCAGCGGTTGTTCGTCGATGCACAGCGCCACGCGCGGGTCGCGCTTGAGGCAGCTGTACCATTCGGACTGCGCCCGGGGCGTGAAATAGATCGCGGCGTCCTCGTGGATGAACCAGATCGGCGTGACCAACGGGCTGCCGTCGGCGCGCACCACGGCGATGCGCATCAGCACGCCGGGCTCGGCGAGAAAAGCGGCCCGTTCGGATGTGGTCAAGCGGGGCATGGTAATCGGGACGGCGGAGGAGCGGCGATTATACCGACACAGCGGCCGCGCGCTTCAGGCGATTCTGTCTCGTTTCGAGCAGCCGCTGCAGCTTTTGGTGCTTCATACGCGTCAACGGCCAGGTCCAGCACAGATACAACCCGAACATGAAGGCAACCGTTGGGACGATCGCGTACAGGATCGCAAGCCAGTGCAACGCGCTCGCGTCGTGCACCGCACCTTTGCCGGTATCGTAGCCGACCCACGACAGCGCGATCAGTGCGACACCGCCGACCGACAGCGCCAGCTTGCTCATGAAACCGAGGATGGCGAAATAGCCGCCGGTGCGTGCGTCGCCGGACTTCAACGTGTCGAGATCGATCACGTCGGCCATCATCGCGCGCGGCAGATACGCGAACGAGCCGAAGCAGAATCCCTTCAGCGCGAACAGCACGTAAAACGGGGTCAGCTGGCCGTGCTCCAGGTTGAAGATCGCGATGCTGACGACACTGACGAAGACGATCGCGGCGGCGAGCGAGCGGTGCTTGCCGAATTCGCGGGCGAGATAGCTCCAGAATGGAATGGCGATCAGCCCCATGCCGAAGTAGACGAGATAAAGCTGGCCGGCGCGCGGCACGCCGATGTAGTCCTGCATGAAGAACAGCGACAGCGCGTTGCGGAATGCCTCGCCGCCCGCAATGCAGAATTCGATGGCGATCAATCGCATGAACAGTTTATTGCGGTACATCAGTCGCAACGATGCCGCGAAGGGCACGCGCCCTTCGCGCGCGCTCGGCGGCGGTTCCGGCACGCGCGTCACCACCAGAATCGTCAGCAGCGGCAGCAGGATCACGACCGGCCAGGTGTACGCGTTCAACACCTGCACGGCGGTCGTCTCTGCGCCGTGGATGTACTCGACGATCGCCGGCACCAGCGCGGCGCCGATCAAGCCGAGCAACACGAACACCTCGCGCACCGAGACGATGCGCGTGCGCGTGTGATATTCGCCGGAAAGCTCCGCGCCCCAAGCGCCATATGGCGTGCCGACCATCGTCGTGCCGATGCGCAGGAAGACGAACCATCCGCCGAGATAGAAGACGCCGTTGCCGACGCTCGGATTGAGCAGATAGACGAGTGCGGCGAGCAGAAACGGCGCGCCGATGAACACCCAGACGCGCCGGCGTCCCCATCGGGTGCGGAAGCGATCCGATGCAAACCCCATCACGGGATCGGTGATCGCGTCGAAGATCGACGCGATGATCATGATGGTGCCGACGTTCTCGGTCGCGATACCGATGTACGTCGCGTACGCCCGCGGCAACCAGATGCCGAGCGGATAGCCGAGCAGTGCGAGCGGAAATCCAAGCGATCCGTAGATCCAGATGCTCGACGTGGACAGCGGCGCTGCAGCGCGCGCCTCGGGATTCGTCAATTCCGTCTCTCCCTGCGGATTTACGATATCGTGCGTTTCGATGTTTATACGGGCTGGCATGCCGTCCGGCAATCCAAAAGGCAGGATGAAGGAGTGTTAGATGGCCGATGAATTCGAACGGATCGATACGCAGTTGCGTGGTTGGATCGAGCGCCAGCATGTGTTCTTCGTGGCGACCGCGCCGCGCGCCGACGACGGCTTGGTGAACTGTTCGCCAAAGGGTCTCGATTCGTTGCGCGTGCTCGACGAGCGCACGATCGCCTATCTCGACCTGACCGGCAGCGGTGTGGAGACGATCGCGCACCTCAAGGAGAACGGCCGCATCATCGTCATGTTGTGCGCCTTCGACGGACCGCCGCGTATCGTTCGGCTGCAGGGTCGCGGCAGCGTCGTTCATCCGGGTGATGCGGAGTTCGACGCGCTCGTGACGAAGTTCCCCAAGCAGCTGGGCGTCCGCTGCGTGATCCGTATCGACCTGACGCGGATGAGCGATTCGTGCGGCTATGCGGTGCCGCGTATGGCCTTCGTCGAAGAGCGCGAAGCGCTGACGATGTGGGCGGAGAAGAAAGGCCCGGAAGGGGTGATCGACTACCAGCGCAACACCAATGGCCAAAGCCTCGATGGGTTGACCGGCGTCGATTGGCTGGCGCGCAATTGACTTGATCGAGCGCCGCTCCAAGAATCGAACCCGGTTGTAATCGAGGTGGCTCCCGTGACTCGACTCATCTATAGCGAAACCGAACTCATGAGTAATCATGAATATGCAAAACCGCACGTGATCGATGGGCGGCGCATGCACGGCGGTTTCGACGCGAAGGGCGTGTACATTCCGCCACGCGCGAAACTCCGCAACGAAGCGCTCGATGCCTGGAGCGCGGCGCTGCGCAAACGCGGTGGCGATCTGTTCGGTGCTGACGCATCGCTGCTGACCGGCGCGCGGATGCCGAATGTCGATCAACAACGGTTGCTGGTCCGAAGCGGCCTGGGCCAGACGTTCTGGAACGGACTGACGACCACCGGCAAGATCGAGGGGCGTGGTCGCGCCATCGCCGAGATCAAGTTCCCCGACCTGCAGAAGATCATCAAAGAAGACATCTCGCAGATGTCGATCGGCCATCTCAACAAAGGGCTCCTGGTGGCGCACGGCCTCGACGAAGGCGGCGAGCCCGACAAGGCGATCGGGGGGCACGACGTAATGTGGTTCGTTGCCCGCGATCTGGTATTCGAAACCGGCGCCTTCCCGGATATCGAACCACCCGCCAGCATCAGCCGCCCGGAGGCCGGCAAGCGCTGGATGCCGGAACTGCCGCCGGAGTTCGAAGGCATGCTGTCGTTCCTCATGAATCTGTTGCTGATCGAATTCCGCGCAGAGATCGGTTTTGCCATCACGCAGAAGGTATTCCGCACGGCGGATCTGTTCACCGACCGGCGCGCGGCCGCGGAGGAAGCGGCCGAGATCATCGAGCGCAT
>JANLUG010000743.1:0-3983 GCA_031363335.1 Gammaproteobacteria bacterium | reverse complement strand
ATCGCCTGCAGCGCACGGATCAAAGCAACCCCGCCGCCTGCAACCACACCCTCCTCAACAGCAGCGCGCGTCGAATGCAACGCATCTTCCACGCGTGCTTTCTTTTCTTTCATTTCGACTTCGGTCGGCGCGCCGACTTTGATTACTGCAACGCCACCAGCGAGTTTTGCCAGACGTTCCTGCAGCTTCTCGCGGTCGTAATCCGACGTGGTGTCTTCGATTTCAGCACGGATCTGCTTGATACGACCTTCGATGTCTTTGCGAGCACCGGCACCGTCCACGATCGTGCTGTGTTCTTTCGTGCACGAAACGCGCTTCGCACGGCCGAGGTCGTCGAGCGTTGCGCCTTCCAACGTGAGACCGACTTCTTCGGAGATGACGGTCGCGCCGCTCAGCACACCGATGTCCTGCAGCATCGCCTTGCGACGATCACCGAAGCCGGGGGCTTTAGCAGCTGCGATCTTGACGATGCCGCGCATGTTGTTGACGACCAACGTCGCGAGCGCTTCGCCTTCGATGTCTTCGGCGATCACGAACAACGGCTTACCGGATTTGGCGACAGCTTCGAGGATCGGCAGCATGTCGCGAATGTTGGAGATCTTCTTGTCGCACAGCAGGATGTACGGGTCATCGAGTTCCGCCGACATCGATTCCTGACTGTTGATGAAGTACGGCGACAGATAACCGCGGTCGAACTGCATGCCTTCCACGACGTCGAGTTCGTTCTCGAGTCCGCTGCCTTCTTCGACGGTGATCACGCCTTCTTTGCCGACTTTATCCATCGCGTTCGCAATGATCTCGCCGACGGCGGTGTCACTGTTGGCGGAAATGGTGCCGACCTGTGCGATCGACTTCGTGTCTTCACAGGGGGTTGCCATCGCTTTGATTTCTATGACTGCGGCGGCAACTGCCTTGTCGATACCGCGCTTGAGGTCCATCGGGTTCATACCCGCTGCAACCGACTTCAAGCCTTCGGTCAGGATCGCTTGTGCCAATACCGTTGCGGTCGTGGTGCCGTCGCCGGCCTCATCGGAAGTCTGGCTCGCGACTTCTTTGACCATCTGTGCGCCCATGTTCTCGAACTTGTCCTTCAGTTCGATTTCCTTGGCGACGGATACACCGTCCTTCGTAACGGTCGGCGCACCGTACGACTTATCCAATACTACGTTGCGTCCTTTTGGGCCCAACGTGACTCTTACCGCTTCTGCCAGGATGTTCACGCCGGCGAGCATTCGCTGCCGCGCGTCATCGCCAAATCGTACGTCTTTCGCGCTCATCGCTTTCTTCCTCTTATATCCAGATTCGAACTGTTGGCCTTACAGGACCCCGAAGATCTCACTCTCAGAAAGGATCAGCAGTTCCTCTCCGTCGATTTTCACCGTGCTGCCGCCGTACTGGCCAAAGATGACCTTGTCGCCGACCTTCACGTCGGGCGCACGGACATCGCCGTTATCGAGCGCTTTGCCGGGTCCTACAGCCAATACTTCTCCGCGGGACGGTTTTTCCGTTGCCGAGTCGGGCAATACGATTCCGCCCGCTGTTTTGGTCTCTTCTTCCAGCCGACGTACCACCACACGGTCATGTAAGGGTCGGATTTTCATCGCAAAATATCTCCCAAGTCTCTGATTCCCTTATTCAATTCGTTCAACTCGCGGCGGCAAGGCACACCTTGTCGATTGGCACTCTCCGCGCGGGAGTGCCAATCATAGTGAGCCGGCACCGAGATTCAAGACATATCCTTAGGCAGGTGCCCTCCGCGCGAGCCCGCTATATGCGGGCTCGATCGGCAACTTCAAGAGCGGCCTCGACGTTCGCACCGCGACAGAAAATAATCGGCGCGAGCATCCGCAACGGAACCGATACGTGAGAAACGGGGAGTCGGACGAACCCAGCATTGCCGAGCAGGTCTGGCAGGTCATCGCGCTGATCCCGAAAGGGCGTGTCGCGACGTACGGTCAAGTGGCCGAACTCGCGGGGCTGCCGGGCGGGGCGCGTCAGATCGGACGCCTGTTGAGTCAACTTCCACCCGGATCGAGAATTCCGTGGCACCGCGTCATCAACGCGTCAGGCGGAATTTCGCTGCCCGAGCATTCCGGCGGCTTCTCCCGACAGCAACGGCTACTGAAGAAGGAAGGCGTCGCGTTCAACGCGTCGGGCCGAATCTCACTACGCCGATTTCGATGGCAACTCTAGCTGTTCACGAGCGCGGTTCACGCATCTCGCTGCTCTGCGCGATAGGGAGCGATCCAGAACAGCAGCAGCATGCCGGGCACGGCGCATACCGCGCACAGCAGGAAGAAGCGCGTCCAACCCAGCCCGTCGGCAGGCAGGCCTATCGCGGTGAACGCTTGTGCAAGCCACTCGAGCATGCCGCCGGGTGGGACACTCGCCGTTCCTTCCACCAGGAATCCTGTGGTGGCGCTCGCCAGTGTTCGCGGAAGCGCAGTGAGTGCAGTGAAGAGCGCAAACTGAGTAGCGGCGAGTGCCGGCGTGGTCTCGCGCATGATGTAGGCGACGAACGCCGCTGTACCAAGGCTCATGCCGAACGACTCGAGCGCCAGCACGATCGCGAGCGCCCACGGGTCGTGTCCGACTTCCGCTAGCGCGGCGAACGCGAAGATCGCGGCAAACTGCGCAAAGCCGAATATCCACAGCGCGCGGTTGATCCCCAATCGAAGCATCAGAATGCCGCCCACCAACCCTCCGGCGATCGCCGGCCACAAACTGGCGTTCTTCGCGATGAGTCCGATCTCGGTGCGGGAGAAGCCGAGATCCAGATAGAACGGCGTCGCCAACGCAGTCGCCATACTGTCGCCGAGCTTGTAGAAGAACATGAACGCGAGTACCAGAGCCGCATACCTGATTCCGCGCCGAGCGACGAACTCCCGGAACGGTTCGACAATCGCCTGACGCAACGTTCGGGGGGCGACCGGGTTGGCGATCGCCTCGCGAATCGACAGCGTCAACCCGACACCCACCAGCATGAACAGCGCGACGATCGCGATCACCCACTCCCAGTCCATCCGATCGGAGAGCACGAATGCGAGCGAGCCCGGGATCAGCCCCGCGATCCGGTACGTCTGAATGTGAACGGCATTGCCTAGCCCGAGCTCCGCATCAGGCAGCAGCTCGCGACGATATGCGTCCAGGACGACGTCTTGGGTGGCGCTGAAGAAGGCGACGATCGCCGCGAGCCACATGATCGTTCGAAGATCGTCGGGAGGTTGCCAGTGACCGACGGCCATCATCGACACGATCAGGCACAACTGTGTCGCGAGCATCCAACCGCGACGACGACCCAGCAGCGGCAAGCTGTAACGATCGAGCAGAGGGGACCACAAGAACTTCCAGACATACGGAAGTTGGACCAGGGCGAGCAACCCGATCTGCTTGAGATCGACACTTTCGCTACGAAGCCATCCCGGTATCAGCTGGATCAGGAAGAAAAACGGCAACCCTGACGCGAACCCGGTGAACGCGCAGATGATGATGCGACGGTTGAGGATCCTTCGCAGAAGCGAGTCGTCGGTGCTTGACTCCACCACCCGGCGGCCCGATCAGTCGCGGAAGTTTTCGAACTGCAGCGGTATCTCGAGCTTCGCATCGCGCAGCATCGCGATCACATCCTGTAGATCGTCGCGTTTCTTGCCTGTGATACGAATCTTCTCGCCTTGGACCGACGCCTGGACCTTGAGCTTCGATTCCTTGATACGTTTCACGACTTCTTTGCCTTGATCGCGATCGATCCCCTGAACGATTCGATAGCGGCGACGCTTTTCATTGCCCGAGCCTTCGATAGCGCCGGGGTCCAGGCAACCGGTGTCGACTTTTCGACGCACCAGCTTATCGCGCAGGATGTCCTCCAGTTGTTCGATCTGGAATTCCTCCTGCGCGCGCAAAAGGATGGCGTCTTCTTCAAGTTCGAACGATGCGGCAATGCCGCGAAAGTCGAAGCGTGTGCCGAGTTCGCGATTGGCCTGGTC
>JANLUG010000732.1:0-4816 GCA_031363335.1 Gammaproteobacteria bacterium | reverse complement strand
TCGGCCATCCGATCGGCGCGTCGGGGATTCGAATGCTGTACGAGATGTATCTGCAACTGCAGGGTCGCGCCGGCGAACGTCAACTCGCGAACCCCTCGATCGGGATGACCCACAACCTCGGCGGTTCGCCGATGTCGAACGTCGCGGCGGTCTGCATCATAGGCGCGTTCGACTGACTTCCCCCGACGTCACGGCCGGAACGCGTTTGATCGATGCGGGCGAGCGTCTGCTGAAGAGCGCGGCCGCTCATGTCTACGCACGCTTCGGCGCTGCCGCGATCGACGATGCGCAGGTGCAACTCTATGATCTTGCGCTCTCGCAAGCGGAGCTTGCAGCCGCTCACGCATTACTGGCGCGCGCGCAGCGCGACGATTCGCTGGAGATGGAGCGGCGGATCGCGTGCACGTTCTGCGCAGAGGTTCTCGCCAACCTTCGCCAGCGATTGTCAGTCCGTGCGGCCGACTACGGCATGACCGCCGCGGATCTGGCGCCGATCGACGACCCATTCGTGGGCAATCATCTCGGCGCTGAGGCCATTGCTGGGCTGGGTCGTGACCTGATAACCGTCTCGAAGGAGTTGCCGGACCATCTCGACGACGAAAAACGCCTGATGCGGGACACGTTCCGGCGGTTCGCCGACCAGGTGGTGCGGCCCAGAGCCGCTGGAGTGCATCGCAACGATTCGATGATTCCAGACGAAATCATCGAGGGGCTCAAGCAACTCGGATGTTTCGGGCTGTCCGTTCCGGAGAGGTTCGGCGGACTCAAGCCAGACGACCGGGAAGACAGTCTGGGTATGGTAGTGGCAACGGAGGAGTTGTCGCGTGGTTCGCTCGGCGCCGCAGGAAGTCTCATCACGCGTCCGGAGATCGTCGCTCGAGCGCTCATCGAAGGCGGCACAGCGGATCAGAAAGCTCGATGGTTGCCGGCGTTGGCCGCCGGTGAACCTTTGTGCGCGGTTTCGGTGACTGAACCGGGCACCGGCTCGGATGTTGCGTCGGTGGCCTTGCGCGCGAAACGCGTCGACGGCGGCTGGCGACTGAACGGCGGCAAGACATGGTGCACATTCGCGGGCAAGGCAGGCGTGATTCTCGTGCTCGCAAGAACCGATCCGGATGCGCGCCTTGCGCATCGGGGGCTGTCGTTGTTTCTGGTGGAGAAGCCGAGCACTGACGCCGCTTCGTTCGTCCATCATTCAAACGGGGGAACCGTAACCGGCCGCGCGATCGCGACGATCGGTTATCGCGGTATGCATTCGTTCGAGATGTTCTATGACGACTTTTTCGTGCCCGATACACATCTCATCGGAGAGAAAGGCGGTGAAGGCAAGGGCTTCTACTTCACTATGCGCGGGTTCTCCGGCGGCAGGTTGCAGACGGCGGCGCGTGCATGCGGCTTGATGCAAGCCGCGTTCGATAGCGCGGTGACGTATGCGCAGAATCGTACCGTCTTCGATCGAAAGGTCGCGGATTACCCGCTGACGCAGGCAAAGTTCGCTCGGATGGGCATATACGTCGCCGCATGCCGATGCTTCTCTTACGAGGTAGCACGAGCGATGGATGAGGGCGCGGGCCAGGTCGAAGCAAGCCTCGTAAAGTTACTGGCGTGCCGCCTCGCGGAATGGGTGTGCCGCGAAGCGATGCAGATTCATGGCGGCATCGGCTACGCCGAAGAGACCGACGTCAGCCGGTTCTACGTCGATGCGCGCGTGCTGTCGATCTTCGAAGGCGCCGAGGAAACGCTGGCCTTGAGGGTAGTCGGAAAAGCTCTGTTGGAATCCAACTAACGAAATCGAGGAGGGGTGATGGCAATCCATGGGACGGTATCGAAGGGGTTCGAAGGCGTTCGGGACGCATTCGAAGCGAATTTCTTGGAAGGCGGGGAGGTGGGCGCCGCGTTCTGTCTGCATGTGAAGAGTCGCAAAGTGGTCGACCTTTGGGGCGGCGTCACCGACGTTAAGGGTAAGACCTGGAAGGAAAACACGCCGGCATTGGTATTTTCGACGACGAAGGGCGCAACGGCGATATGCGCAATGATGCTTGTCGATCAGAAGCGCCTCGATGTCGATGCGCCAGTTGCGCAGTACTGGCCGGAATTCGCGACCGCCGGCAAGGCCGACATTCCAGTCCGCATGCTGTTGAACCATCAAGCGGGACTACCCGTGGTGGATGCGCCGCTTACGCGTGCGGAGGTCCTCGCCGTGACACCGATCGTCGACGCGCTCGCCAGGCAAACGCCCGTATGGCCGCCCGGCAGCCGCCACGGCTATCACGCGCTGACGTATGGCTGGCTCGTCGGTGAACTGGTGCGCCGGATCACCGGGAAGACGATCGGCCGATTCTTCAAGGAAGAAGTGGCAGAGCCGCTCGGGCTCGAGTTCTGGATCGGATTGCCGGCCGACGTCGAACCGCGGGTTGCGCGGCTCGTCAATGCGCCGCCGCCCACGGATCCGGCGATCCTCGCACAAATGGCCGCACTGTTCGGACCGGACTCGCTTGCCGGCCGCGCGCTCTCACTGAACGGCGCGATGGCAGGTACGCCGGGTGAATCGATTTTCAATCTTCCGGAAGTGCACCGCAGCGAAATCCCCGCTGCTAACGGAATCACCACGGCGCGATCGTTGTCGCGCCTCTACGCGGCATGTATCGGCACCGTCAAGGGGACGCGGCTCTTCGGCAAGCGCACGCTCGACAAAGCGTTGCAGATTCAGAGCGATGCGCCGGACGCCGTGCTCGGGCTACGTACCACATTCGGGCTTGGCTTCATGCGCACCGGTCCGGAGATTCAGATGCTCGGACCGAATTCGTTTGGACACGCGGGGGCCGGCGGCTCATTGGGCTTCGGCGATTTCGACAGCGGTGTGGCATTCGGTTATGTGATGAACCAGATGGGCAGTGGTCTCTTGATCGATCCGCGCGCGGCAAGGCTGATCGGTGCCGTGAAGCATTGTCTCGGACATTGAGGTTGCGCGGCGGTGCCGGGTTAGAATTCACGGCTTTGCACTGACGAGGGTATGCGCGTGGACATGTCTTTCAGCGACGCGGATCGGGCTTTCCAGCAGGAGGTGCGTGCGTGGCTGGCTACCGAATGGCCCGAGGAAGTGCGGAATCGTCAGGCGCGCAGCGCATTGGGGCGGCTGTCGAAAGAGGATCATGTGCGTTGGCAGCAGGCACTTGCAGCTAGAGGATGGGCGGCAGTCGATTGGCCGAAGGAGCACGGCGGCGCCGGGTTCACGCCCACGCAGAACTACATATTCGATCTCGAACGCGCGCGCGTCGGTGCGCCCGCTGTAATGCCGTTCGGAATATCGATGGTCGCACCGGTGATCATGAAGTTCGGCACCGAAGAACAGAAACGACGCTTTCTGCCGGACATTCTCAACACCAACGTATGGTGGTGTCAGGGATATTCGGAACCGGGTTCGGGATCGGACCTCGCGTCGTTGCGAACCAAGGCGGAAGACAAGGGCGATCACTTTCTCGTGAACGGCGTCAAAACCTGGACGACGCTCGCGCAGTACGCCGACTGGATCTTCTGTCTCGTCCGCACGAGCCAGGAAGCGAAACAGCAGATGGGCATCAGCTTTCTGCTGATCGACATGCGCACGCCCGGCGTGACCGTGAACCCGATCATCACGCTGGATCAGCCGTCGGTCGGTCATCAAGAAATCAACATGGTCTACTTCGAGAACGTCATCGTGCCGAAGGAGAATCTGGTCGGCGAAGTAGGGAAGGGGTGGACCTGCGCGAAGTACTTGCTCGAGTTCGAGCGCGGCAATGCGTATTCGCCGACCCTGAAAGGCGTGCTCGCGCAGATTCGCTCGATGGCTGCGGCCGAACCGAACGGTTACGGTGCGCCCCTCGCTGCTGACGCGTCGTTCAAGGCGCGCATCGACGACGTCGAAGTGCAGATACTCGCGATGGAGTTCACCGAACTGCGAATTCTCGGCGCGTTGGCGGCGGGGCAGAACGTCGGCCCGGAGTCATCGTTGTTGAAGACACGCGGCACAGAACTGCAACAGGCGATCACCGAGCTTGCGCTCGAAGCATCTGGGTACTATGCCGGCCCGTTCGACGCATCGACACCGATCGAAGGCGACAACTTTCAGCCTGTAGGACCGCAGCACGCGAACGGCGTTGCACAGGATTACTTCAACACCCGGAAGGTGTCGATTTACGCCGGATCGAACGAAATCCAGCGCAACATCATGTCGAAGCTGGTATTGGGCCTCGGCTGAGACGCGCTGCCGTTCAGCGTTCAGCGCAGCTTCAGTAGCAGCATCAACAGCAGCGGCGTTCCGACGGCCTGCAGTAACATGAATCGCACCAGCACCTGCGTGTTCGACCAGCCGAGGTTCTTACGCATGTGGTCGTGCAGCGGATAACGGACGCTGCGAAAGATGGGGATCCGAAAGAACCGCAATAACGCTACCTTCAACAGACCTGTGCCGCCGTTGACGAGCACCACGGTGGCTACGACGAATACCAGAAACGGATTCCCGCAAGCCAGCACGAGCACGCCCAACAACAGGCCGATGGGGCGCGAGCCGGCGTCGCCCATCAACACGACGCTCGGATTGCAGTTGTACCAGAGATAGCTGGCCAGACATCCGATCATCGAGAACGCCAGCATCGACCAAGCGGGACCGTTGGCGTAGTGGGGCAGCAGTAGGTACGCGGATACATCCTTGTGACCCAACACGCCGTAAAGGATTGCGCCCAGGAATACGAGCGCCATGGCCGACAGACTTCCGGATAGACCGTCGACGCCATCGGTGGCATTTGTCGAGTTGATCGTGACCCAGATGAGGATCGAC
>JANLUG010000715.1:0-2552 GCA_031363335.1 Gammaproteobacteria bacterium | reverse complement strand
CACTGCGTCTGCAGTTCGACGAGCGGGAACTGAATCGCCTGATTCACCGACAGCGGCTTGCCGAACGGTTTGCGCACCTTTGCGTACTCGACCGATTCGTTGATGCAGAACTGCGCCGCGCCGAGGCTCGAGGCGGCCTGCCGGATGCGGTTTTCGTTGAAGAACAACTGCACCACGCCCAAACCCTTGCCTTCACCGCCGAAGATCGAATCGTTCGGCACGCGCACGTTCGTCAGCGAAATGCGGCCGTGGTCGGTCGGCATGTTGAACGTCCACAACATCTCTTCGACCTTGAAGCCTTTCGCATCGGTCGGCGTCAGGAAGGCCGTGATGCCCATGCCGTCGCCCGCTTTGCCGCTGGTGCGCGCGAAGATCAGATCGAACTTCGCTTTGTGAATGCCGGTGTTCCAGGTCTTGCCGCCGTTGATGACCCAGTCGTCGCCGTCGCGCCGCGCGTTCGTTTCCATGTGCGTCGCATCGGAACCGTGATCGGGCTCGGTGATGCCGAACGCGAAGCCGCGCTGGCCCGCGAGCATCGCCGGGATCCACTCTTTCTTCTGCTCTTCGGTGCCGTGATGCAGCATCAACAGCAAGCCGACGTTGTTGCCGACGATCGAGTGCTCGTTCTGCAGATCGTTGTGCAGGCCGAGACCTTTCGCGGCGAAGTGTTCGCGGATGATCGCCATGCCGAGGTTGGTGCCGTCTTTGCCGCCGTAGGCCTTCGGGAACGGATAGCGATAGTGACCTGCGTCGTCGGCGAGTTTGCGCGCCTTCGCGAGCAGCGCCTCCCAGTCTTCCGACGGCAAGCCGCCGCGATCCCAATCGGTGCGCGCGTCTTCGCGGCGATGGTCGAAGAAACGGATGTTGTCGTCGGAATTCTCGAGCGGCTTGATCTTCTTCTCGATGAAGTCGTCGAGCTCGACCAGGTAGTCGGCCAGATCTTTTGGGATGTCGAAATTCACTTGAGAACCCCCGTCTTGAGTGATGAAAGAATGTTCCGCGACCGCCGACTATATAGAGCCGAGGGCCGAGTCAGCTAGCCTCGGAACTGTTGCGGGAAGCTGGCTTAGATGCCCAGATCGAGCAGGTTGTAGTCCTTGATCGCAGCACGCGCGGCGGGTGTCCATCGATACAGCTCGGATTGATGCGCGAGCGGTGCGTAGCGATACGGCGTCTCGCTCGGGAAGCGCTGCCTGCGCGCGTCGATCGCATACAGGATCAATCTCGAACGTTCGCGAATTCGCGCGTCGTCATATTCGGCTACCGGATTGTGAACGCCGCCGCTCGTGACGCCGAATACCGACGCACGGCGGTGGAAGCCGAAGTTGATCGTCACGCGGACGTCGTCGCTGGTGTTGGCGAACGAGCCGTGAATCGCCTGACGGTTGCAGATAGCCACGTCACCGGCCGCGCAGATCATCGGCACCGCGTCGGGCAAGCGATCCGATCCGGCCGCCTCGACCATGGCCTTGATGTCTGCCTTGCGCAGATGCGAACCGGGTACCACCCACAATCCGTTGGCCGAGTTGCAGCCGTACAACTGCGCCATGAAGTTGAAACCGTGCGTGCCTTCGTCGAACTTCGGGCTGTCCCAATGCGTCCAGCCGTCCTGGTGCCACGCGACCGAGCCGCCGAGGCGCGCCTGCTTGATCCACACCGCTTCGTTGAACGGCGTGAAGTCGCAGCCGTTGACCGCAGCCGCGACCGCGAGCAGCTCCGGATGCCCGTAGACGCGCAGGCACGCGTCGGAAAACTGCAGCGAACCGAGGATCAGTTGCACGACGTAGTCCGGCGCTTCGGCGGGCGCGGTGGGCTCGAACATCTTGGCCGGATGGCGGCCGTTCGCGCGGTCGGTGCCGCCGAGCGGATCCGACAGCGGTTTCACCCAGCTGATATTCGGCGCGCGGCAGTCGGCGCCCAACGCAGGCCGACCTTGGCTGTCGAGCTGCGCACCGCGCGTCACCGGTGCGCGCGCCAGCATGTCGGCCACATCGCGCTCGATATCGGCGAGTTCGGCAGCCTTAAGCACACCTTCGAAGACATAGAAGCCACAACGCGAATACGCCTGCAGAATCGCGGGATCGAGGTTGCCGTTCGCGTCGAACCGGATCGGACCGCGATTGCCGAGCATCAACGCACGGCGTTCGCCGTCCGCGCGGTAGCGCAACATGGCCGGCTCTTCCGACCCGTAATCAACCGTTGGAACATCGATCCGCGGCAGCTTGACCATGTCCGACTCGAAGCGGTGTGAACGACCACGGATCTTGATTCTTCACGGCAATCGGCGCAACCGATGCAGCGTGATCTCCGGTGGGCAATTGATGCGTACATCGACGATCGACGTGCCGGCGCCGGCGGACGTGTACCCGTGCATCTTCCGGCGGCGCCACGCACCGCGACCCATCCGTCGCGGCACGGTCCCGTCGACGGTCAGCGGAAACCCGCCCGGCAGACAGATCTGGCCGCCGTGCGTATGACCGCACAGCATGACGTCGAAGCCCGCGTGCGCCGCCTGACGATAGACCTCGGGGGCATGCGACAGCAGGATCGAC
>JANLUG010000665.1:0-1740 GCA_031363335.1 Gammaproteobacteria bacterium | reverse complement strand
CCTTGGAAAGTCGGTTTGCGTTTGCCTATGAACGCCTGCACCGCCTCGCGGTGATCCTCCGTGCGCGTGCAGCGCACCATACGATCGGCTTCGAGCGCCAGCGCGCTGCGCAGGTCGATGCCGACGGCGAAAGTTTCATGACAAAACGTAATGTATCGCCCCAAGTTGCGTGATGCAACTGTCGGGCTACAATGCCGCACCATGAAGCTCAAATCGTTCGACGACATGAATTGCTCGCTGGCGCTGACGCTCGACGTCATCGGCGAGCGCTGGACGCTCCTGATCCTTCGCGAAGCCTTCTTCGGGAAAAAGCGCTTCGAAGAGTTCCAGAAGGGTCTCGGTATCGCCCGCAACATCCTCAGCTCGCGCCTCAATCGGCTCGTCAGAGAAGGCATTCTGGAGAAACGCCCGGTCGAGGCCGGCCGTTTCGAATACGTGCTGACGCCGAAAGGACTCGAACTGCAGCCGGTGCTGCTGTCGATGACGCACTGGGGTGATCGGCACAAGCCGCACGCCGACGGCGAGCGTGTCATCTTCGTCGAGCGCGCGACCGGCGAGCCGATCGCGCCGATGGCGGTGCGCAGCAGCGACGGCCGCGTGCTCGCGGCGCGCGACATCCGGGCTACTGCCGGTCCCGGCTCCCGCTAGTCGCTCAACTCGGTGAGGTGGCTCTCCCCGCCGAGCGCGTTCATCTGCTGCAGGATCCACGCCTGGCGCGTCCGCACGTAACGGGACGGCGCTGTTACACGAAACGTCGTCGGATTCGGCAGCACCGCGGCGAGCAGCGCGCTCTGCGATCGGTTGAGTCGCGCGGCGGGCTGGCGGAAATAGAGTTCGCTCGCCGCGCCGATGCCGAACACGCCTTGGCCGAATTCGGCAACGTTCAGATAGACCTCGAGGATCCGCGTCTTCGGCCAGCACGTTTCGATCAGCAGCGTGAAATACACTTCGAAGCCTTTGCGTATCCAGCTCTGCCCCGCCCAGAGAAACAGATTCTTCGCCGTCTGCTGCGTGATCGTGCTGGCGCCGCGCTGCGATCCGCCGTGATTACGCGTCGTCAGCGCGTGCTCGATCTCGACGAAATCGAAACCGAAGTGATCGGCGAAACGCTGGTCTTCCGATGCAACGACCGCGAGTTTGGCGCTGGACGAGATCTGCGCCCAAGCGACCCAGCGTTGCCGGAATCGATAGCCCGGTTCCGCGTTCAGCCAGGCGTGCGTCCGATCGGCGACGATGAACGCGGTAGTCGGCGGATCAATCCAACGTAACAACACCACGCTGCCAATCGACCAGAGGAGAAAACCAAACACGATCGCCACGAGCACGCGACGGATACGACCGACGCGCGCAACGGGCTTTCGTTTTTTCATTCTGTTCGCCATCGCGCACTCGTCGACCACCGCACCGGACCCATGCCGGCGCTGCGCGCGCCTGTATAGTCGATGCCTCTACGCCGCGCAATCGTTGCCCGGCCGATGGACGCCGCGCGCTTCAAGCTGACGGACGTGTCGCGCGAAGCCGACGTCGAAGCGCTGGTGGCGCTCGGCCGCCGTCGAACTCGGCGCGCAGCACATACGCGTCAACGCGATCTGCCCGGGCTTCATCGCCACAGCGATCTTTGCCGGCGCGCGCAACTGGAGTTACGAAACGCGCCAGCGCTTCATCGGCGAACTCGAAAAGCGGGAAATCCGCCGGATCCGACACGACCGAGCGGGATTCAGGAGTTGGCGGATCGGATCG
>JANLUG010000649.1:0-4745 GCA_031363335.1 Gammaproteobacteria bacterium | reverse complement strand
GCGTCATCCACGCGTTGTTGTCGTTCGCTTTGGAAAGATGGCAGTCGGTGCAGCCTTTCGTGGTCCCCTTGCCACTCGTCGTGTGCGGAAAATGCGGATTGAACGCCTGGCCCGCGTAGCCTTCGCCGCTGACCGTTTGCTGCTGCGAGTAAAACCATTCGCGGTTGGCATTCTGCGAACCGACCACCACGGCACTCGATGAGCGGATCACCGCCATGCGGTGCTTTTTCACCGAGCCATCGATCCCGAGCATGAACACGTCATCTCGCACCACCTGCGGATTGTAGGTGATGAAATTCCGGTCGATCACGCCTTCGTATTTGTTCTGCGCAACCGAGAGTCGCGCCGCGATGCGATCCGTGATGGGTACGTTCACGGCCAGTTCGGATTTGATCTGTCCGTTTTCGCCCAGCGTGAGGTCGCCGTAGCCGCCGAATTCCTTGCCCGGCGCGACGCTGACGAATTGCGCGAGACCGCCGGATGCGTTGCGGCCGAACAGGGTGCCCTGCGGCCCACGCAGCACCTCGACGCGATCGAGGTCGAACAACTGGAAGGTCGCGCCGGCGATCGCGCTGACATACACCTCGTCGATGTAGATCGCCACGGGCGATTCGTTGTTGTCGTTGAAATCGTTGAGCGCAACGCCCCTCAGCGCAATGTTGGCGTTATTACCTTGGGCGGTGGGCGTACCGAACGTCATGCCGGGCGTGTGCGCGACGATGTCGATACTGTTCTGAAAACCGAGTTGTTTGATCTGCTCGCCGGTAAACGCCGTAACGGCAATCCCGACATCCTGCAGAGGTTGCTCCCGCTTCTGCGCCGTGATGGTGATCTCTTCCATGAGCGCTTCGGCTGCACGTGCGTCCGGTGTGAATGCCCATGCGGCTAATACGACCGCTCCCCAATTGCGCAATCTGCCGCTCATCTTGAATCTCCGTTAAACAATCGTTAGATGAATTGACACGCGCCCCCCACGGCCGCTAGGTTCGCTGACGTCGAACATTTATACAATCCTGCAGCGATGAATCGGCTGATATGAATCGATGGGTCTCGCGTTGGGTCCTTTGTCTCGCGGCGGTGTCTGCAGCGGCCGAGTTGCCGCCTGAAGCCGTCTTCGGCGTGGCGAAGGTCGCCACGCCGTATCAACCGCATTGGGCGATCGTCCACGACTTCGCGTTCAGCAACATTATCGACTCGAAGTTCTCGCTGATCGACGCCGACACCCAGGCGTTTCTCGGCATGCTGAGCGCCGGGCAGTTCGCGACGCTCGACGTTTCAGCCGCGCGCAAGGAGCTCTACGTCGGCGAGACGTACTACAGCCACGGCAGCCGCGGTACCCGCGCGGATCTCGTAACGGTCTACGACATGGCGACCCTCGGCGTGGTCGCCGAGATCGACATTCCGACGAAGCGCGCGAACTCGGTCGTCAACAAGGCGAGCGCGAGCCTTACCGCCGATGGGCGCTTCCTCGTCGTGTTCAACATGAATCCGGCAACGTCTGTGAGCATCGTCGATCTCGACAAACGCCGCTTCGTCGGAGAGATTCCGACGCCGGGTTGTTCGCTCGTCTACGCAACGGCCGCGCGCGGCTTCTTCATGCTGTGCGGCGACGCCAGTCTGCTGGCGGTCACGCTCGATGAGACCGGCGCGCTGAAGAGCAGCGCGCACTCGAAGCCTTTTTTCGACATCGACGCCGATCCGCTGACGGAAAAGTCCAGTCGCATCGGCTCGAATTGGTATTTCCCGAGCTTCGCCGGCCGGGTCCAGGTCATTGCCGCCGACAAAGAGGTGGCGCGGGTTGCGGATACGTGGTGGCTGACGACCGAGCAGGAGCGCAAGGACGGTTGGCGCCCCGGCGGCTGGCAATGGACGGCCGGCCATCCGGACGGGCGCTTGTTCGTCGGCATGATTGCGCACGGCTATACCGGCAGCCACAAGGATCCCGCCGAGGAAGTCTGGGTATTCGACGTCGCGCGCCAGGCGCGAATTGCCAAGATCGTGTTGAAGACTCACGCGATCGCCATCGAAGTGACCGCCGATGCAGCGCCGCGCCTGCTGGTCGCGAACATCGAAGGCACGGTCGACGTGTACGACGCGAACGCGGGTACGTATCTGCACACGGTTTACGGCGTCGGCGAAACGCCGTACATGATTCACCGGATCGAGTGAAGGCTTAACGGATATGCGTTGGTTCGATCGATGGATGGAGACCAGGGCGCGTGGCGTCGCGCGACGCAGTTCTCGCCGCGGCTTCCTGGGTTTGTTGGCGACCAGCCTCGTCGGTGTTGCCGCAGTTCCACTGTTGCCGGTTGCGCGCGCGGCGAGTCACGGCGGCGGCGAGACGCATGTGCCGCCGCAGAGCACCGGAAATGCCGGCGATCCTGGCGATCCATCGACGTGTGAGTACTGGCGTTACTGTGGCATCGACGGCTTCCTGTGCAGTTGTTGCGGCGGCACCCGCAACGAATGTCCTCCCGGCACCGAGATGTCGCCGTTGACGTGGATCGGTACCTGCGAGAACCCCGCCGACGGCAAGCGCTACGTCATCAGCTACAACGACTGTTGTGGAAAGAGCAGCTGCGGCCGTTGTCTCTGCAACCGCAATGACGGCGATAAGCCCGTGTATCGGCCGCAGGCGAACAACGACATCAACTGGTGCATGGGTACCAAGAGCACGGTCTACAACTGCTCTACCGCCGTGATCCTCGCCATCGCTCCGACGAACTGAACGCCGGTTTGACGATCTTCGAAGCCGGCGCCGCCGCCTTTTGGCGCGCCGCGGCGTCTGTTTCGGTGCGATTTGTCCACACAACGGCGCCGCACCGCGTGTTTCAGGGGCGTGCACGAGTGCGCACAAATGTTGCATACCCGACTACCTGATGAATACCAGCGCCATGAATACAAGCGCCACCAATGCCAACGAGTTCGCGCGGTCGCCGATCCGCCGATACCTCGAGGAACTGCATGAGCGGCTGGCGAAAATCGACAGCGGCCGCGTCGCGGCGTATATCCCGGAACTCGCCCGCGCGGACCCTGCCTTGTTCGGCATCGTCATCGCGACGGTCGACGGTCATGTTTACGAAGTCGGCGCCACGCGCCAGACGTTCACGATTCAGTCGATCTCGAAACCGCTGATCTACGGCGTTGCGCTCGAAGATCGCGGCAGCGCGCGCGTGCGGGAGGCGATCGGCGTTGAACCGAGCGGCGATGCCTTCAATTCGATCAGCCTCGAACCCGGCACCGGCCGCCCGTTGAATCCGATGATCAACGCCGGCGCGATCGCGACGTCGTCGCTGGTTCTCGGCGCGACAAGCGATGCACGTATGCGGCGTGTGGTTGACGCGGTGTCCGCCTATGCCGGACGGGCGCTCGATATCGACGCAGCCGTGTTCGAATCGGAACGCGCCACAGGCCATCGCAACCGCGCGATCGGCCACATGCTGCGCAACTACGGAATTGTTAGCGAGGACCCCGAACCGGCGCTCGAACTGTACTTCAAGCAATGTTCGATTCTGATCGATTGCCGCGATCTCGCGATGATCGGTGCGACGCTGGCGAACGGCGGTATCAATCCCGTGTCGGGCGCGCGCGCGATACGTTCCGAATTCGTCGATCCGATCCTCAGCGTAATGACGACGTGCGGGATGTACGACTTTTCAGGCGAATGGGTATATCGCGTCGGCATGCCGGCAAAGAGCGGCGTAGGCGGTGGGATCGTGGCGGTGCTTCCAGGGCAACTCGGCATTGGCGTGTTCTCGCCGGCGTTGGACGAGCGCGGCAACAGCGTGCGCGGCGTCGCCGTGTGCGAAGCGCTATCGAACGAGCTCGGCCTGCATTTTCTGCACCCGCCGCGGCCTTCGGCCTCCACCGTGCGCGCGCGTTATACGTTGGCAACCGTACGATCGAAGCGCCGCAGGCCGGCAAATGAAACGCGCCTGCTCGACGAGCACGGCTCGCGTGCGGCCGTCTACGAACTGCAGGGCGATCTGCGCTTCTCCACGGTCGAGCGCGTCGTGCGCGAGATCGTCGACAGCGGCGTTGCACTCGATTTCGCGGTGCTCGATTTCAAACGCGTCGCCCACGTCGACGGACCCGCGACGCGCATGCTCGCCGCGTTGACGAAGCGCTGTGCGGCGGGCGGTCAGCAGCTGATATTCACGCGCGTCCGTCGCGGCGAGTTGCTCGCGTCGTTCGGTGCTGAGCTCGATCCGCGGGCGGCGGATTCGGTGAGCTTTCAGCCGCAACTCGACCTTGGTCTGGAGTGGTGCGAGCGCCAGCTGCTCGAACGTTATGCGGTACGGCGCGCGGACGCGGTGCTCGGCGGTTTGCTGGAGCATCGCTTGTGCGCCGGCGTCAGCGCCGTCGATGTCGCGCATCTCGAACGACTGGTGGAGCGTCGCGAATTCGAACCCGGCGCATTGATCGTGCATCGAGGCGACCCGGCCGATGCGTTGTACTTCCTCGTAAAAGGCGACGTCAGCGTGGTGGTGGACTTGCCGAAAGGCGGCTACAAGCGGCTGTCGACGCTGACGCCCGGCATGGGATTCGGCGAAACCGCATTGATTGCCGGCGGCGTGCGTTCGGCCGACGTGCGCGCCGACTCCGCAGTCGAGTGTTATGCGTTAACGGCAAAGGCCTTTGCGAGTCTCGAACGCGAGAGCCCGCGTCTGATGATCGGGCTGCTGATGAATCTGCTGCGCAGCGGCAACGAAATGTCGGCGCGATTGACGGCGGAGGTCGCCGCA
>JANLUG010000595.1:0-7417 GCA_031363335.1 Gammaproteobacteria bacterium | reverse complement strand
CAGGTTTTTTCAGAGCCGTAGTAGACGTCCTGATCGGGCTCCCATGTGTCCTCGCGACCGCCGGCGAAGCCAAATGTTTTGAAACCCATCGTCTCGAGCGCCACGTTGCCGGTGAGGATCATCAGGTCGGCCCACGAGATTTTGCGGCCGTACTTCTGCTTGATCGGCCAGAGCAGCCGGCGCGCTTTGTCGAGGTTAACGTTGTCGGGCCAGCTGTTGAGCGGGGCAAAACGCTGGCTGCCGTTACCGGCACCGCCGCGGCCGTCGCCCGTGCGGTATGTGCCGGCGCTGTGCCACGCCATGCGGATGAACAACGGCCCGTAGTGACCGAAGTCCGCTGGCCACCAGTCCTGCGAGTCGGTCATCAGCGCCGTAAGATCGTTTTTCAGCGCCTTCAGGTCGAGCTTCTTGAACTCTTCGGCGTAATTGAACGTCGCGTCCATGGGATCGGACAGCGAGGAACGCTGGTGCAGGATGTTCAGATTCAGTTGATTGGGCCACCAGTCTGCATTCGATGGGGCGGAAGCTACGGTGTGCTTGCGGGCGTCGCCCGAGAATGGGCACTTCGTTTCGGTTGACATGGTTCTCTCCTTCGATCCGGTTGCTCTTCGCCGCGAAGCGCGGCATGGCATGCAAGCTACGGTTGCGCGATCGATTTGTATAATTCAATCTTCAAATGCGATCGATATGCTAAGCAAATACAGAAAGAGAGCTAGTTCAGCATGACGCTCAAGGAACTGCGCTACGTGGTTGCCGTTGCAGGCGAACTGCACTTCGGGCGCGCCGCCGAGAAGTGCTTCGTCAGCCAGCCCGCGCTGAGTCTCGCCGTGCAGAAGCTCGAGGAAGAGCTGGACGTGAAGATCTTCGAACGGCGCCGCAACGACGTGATGGTCACGCCGACGGGTGCGTTGATCGTTCAGCAGGCGCGCCGCGCGCTGGAGGAGATCGATGCCATCAAGGAATTTGCGCACGGCGGCAAAGATCAGTTGAGCGGCGTGTTCCGGCTGGGCGTGATCAACAGTGTCGGGCCTTACCTGTTGCCGGACCTCGTTCCTGCACTGCACCGAATTGCGCCTCGGATGCCACTCGAAATCGAAGAGGGCCTCACCGCCAATCTCGAGTCGATGCTGAAACGCGGTGCGCTCGACGCGATCGTCATTGCGTTGCCGTTCGAGTCGACCGGCGTCGAAACACGCGTGTTGTTCGACGAACCCTTCCACCTGCTGGTGCCGAGCGACCATCCGTTCGCAAAGCGAAAGACGGTCGGCAGCGATGATCTGGTCGGTGAGAAGCTGCTGTTGTTGCGCGCCGGGCATTGCTTCCGCGATCAGGTGCTCGATGCCTGTCCCGGCGTCGTGCGCGACGGCGACGAGTCGCGGCCGTCGCAGGGTTCGTCGCTGGAGACTATCCGCAACATGGTCGCTTCGGGGCTCGGCATCTCGGTGTTTCCCGCATCGGCGGTCACGTCGCGATACACGAACCGCCTGTGTCGCGCGATTCCGTTCGAGCGGCCGTCGCCGTCGCGGCAGATCGGCCTCGCCTGGCGAACCGGATTCGGCAGGACAGGCGCGATCGATGCAGTGGCCGAAGCGGTCGCGAGCGTCAAGAGTGTCGGCTCGAAGAAAAGCGCGCGCACCGTTGGCGCGCGCGCCGCGCGTCGGCGATCCTAGCCCTACATACGCAGTAACCGGAGCACAGCGATGGACGAACAGACCGCGACGATGCGGCGGCATTTTCAGAACCCCTACGCGAGCTATCCGATCGCGCGTGCGCAACGGCTGTTCAAGGACGCGCGAGGCATCTGGTATGCGGGGCGTTACGAAGACGTCGACGCAATCCTGAAAGACCGGCGTTTCGGCAAGAAAGCGTTGCCCGGTACCGAGCATCGGCTGCCGATCGTGCAACGGCAGGAGCAGTCGGATCGCGTCGCGATCCTCAACATCGATCCGCCGGACCACACGCGCATCCGCGCACTGCTCACGAAAGCCTTCAGCGCACCGCGCATCGAGGCGATGCGGCCGAAGATCGAAGCGCTGGTGAACGCGATTCTCGATCGCGCGCTCGCGAACCAGCCAACGGCCAGGCAGGGGCGCGGTGAGTTGGAAGTGGTGCACGACTTCGCGTTCCCGATTCCCGCCACGATCATCAGCGACATGCTGGGCATCCCGATGGCCGATCGCGATCGGTTCGCGGCGTTGTCGAATGCGATCATCGCGTTCAGCACCGGCGTTGCGCCGGGGGTGGACGAAGCCACGCAGCGTGCGAGCGCGCGGGAAGCGACGCAGGCATTCGATACGTATCTCGATGGTTTGTTCGAAATGAAGCGCCGCACGCCGGGCGACGACTTGACCACGGCGCTGATTCGAGCAGAAGACGAGCACGGCAAGTTGAGCGAGGAGGAACTGCGCCAGAACATCCGTCTGCTGTTCATGGCCGGGCACGAGACCACAGTGAACCTGATCGGCAATGCGCTGGTCGCGCTGTTCAACCATCCCGACGAGCTCGCCAAGCTGAAGGCGGATCCGTCGCTGCTGCCACAGGCGGTGGAGGAGTTCCTGCGGTTCGACTCTTCGGTGCAGCAGTTGCCGCGAGTCGCGCAGGCGGATGTCGAGATCGCGGGGCAGACGATTCTCGCCGGCGAGATGGTCGTCTGCCTGCTCGGTTCTGCAAACAGGGACCCCGATGTGTACGAAGCACCTGACCGGCTCGATGTCTCGCGGCCATTCGTCCGCTCGAAGAGCTTCGGCGGCGGCATCCATTTCTGCCTGGGCGCGCAGCTCGCCCGCATCGAAACGGAAATCGCGCTGGGCATATTGTTCCGGCGCCTGCCCGGGCTCGAGCTGACGAACCTTCACGATCTCGAGTATCCGATGAACCCGTTCTTTCGCGGCCCTGTAAAACTGTTTGCGCGCTGGAGCAGCTGATTCGCCGGACACGCTCGTGAACATAGTCGCCGAGGTTAGCCTCTACTTTTGGAGCCGGGTCGGAGATTCGCGATGACTATCAGCGCACATCAGTTCGCACGCACCGACTTGCCGCAGCTGCAGGCATTCATATCGGGCAATGCGCTCGCGCGCGCGCCGGTGCCGGTTTATCTGATGACGAGCGACGTCGCGTGGCGCTTGCCGGGTTCGGCACCGCAACACAATCTGCGGTTGTGGCACGACGACCGCGGGTTGGCCGGCTTCGTCTGGTTCGAGCCTTACACCGGCATGGAATTCGATCTACGCCACGATCTCCACTACGACCACCCGGTCGCCGCAGACATGCTTGCGTGGGGAGCGGCGCGGCGCCGCGAGTTCGAGCCGGCGTATCCGCGTTTCATCGATCTGACGTCGATGGATGAATGGACCGAAGAAATTCAGCATCCGCGCGCCCCTGCATCGGATGGTCGACGCTGCCTCACCACGACGGCCTTCGATGAAGATGCACCGCGCGTCGCATTCCTCGAAGCGAACGGCTATAGAGCGACGCAACACTTCATGCCGGACTACCGCCGTGATCTGCACGCGCCGATTCCATCGAGCCGTCTCGGTAACGATATGCAATTGCGTCACGTCACCGATGCGGATCTCGAAGAGCGCGTCGCCGTGCACCGCGCGTCGTGGTTGCGCAGTACGTGGAGCATGGAGGCGTATCTGAAGATCCGGGCAAGCGACGTCTACGATTCCGAACTCGACATCGTTCTGGAAGCGAATGACGGAACGTTTGCGACTTACTGCATCTGTTGGGCGGATCCGATCGCCGGTGTCGGTTCGTATGAGCCGGTTGGTACACGGCCGGAATGGCGAGGGAAGGGCGTCGGTCGCGAGATTATCTGTGAAGGATTCCGGCGCCTGAAGGCGAAGGGTATGGATTTCGCGCGCGTCGGTACTGCGGGATTCAACGCGCCGGCGCAAGCGCTCTACGAAGCGTGCGGCTTCGTTAGGGTCGGCACCTGTCGGACGTTTCTCAAGACGGTGATCTGAGCATGCTCAAAACCTATTCCGGTTCATGTCATTGTGGACGCGCGCGTTTCGAGGTCGATCTGCATCTCGACCAAAGCAGGGTATGGCGCTGTTCACCGATTGGGGCATCAATGTGCGCTGTCTCGACGGTGTCGATCTCGATAGCATTCCGATCAAAACGCGTATTCGGCAGTCGGCTCGACTGAACCGCGTCCAATCGACGAGGCAAGCAAGCATGGCCCGTATCGAATCGAAGCTGGCATCTCTCGGGTTGACCCTGCCGCCGCCGATGGTGCCCCCCAGCGGTGTTGTGCTGCCGTTTCGGTTCGTCCACGTCGTCGGCGACCGCGCGCTGATTTCCGGACACGGCCCGCAACGCGTGGACGGTTCGATTGCGACGCCGCTCGGAAAGGTCGGCAGCGATCTGACGGAACAACAGGGCTACGACGCCGCCCGGCTGACGGCGCTGTCCATTCTTGGGAGCTTGAAGCGCGCACTTGGCGATCTGGATCGGGTGCGCGGTTGGGTGCGGGTGTTCGGCATGGTCAATTCCGCGCCCGGCTTCGCGCGCCAACCGAGTGTGATCAACGGCTTTTCGGACCTGATCCTCGAATTGTTCGGCGCGGAGGTCGGTGCGCATGCACGCAGCGCCGTCGGCATGGCGGAGTTGCCGTTCGGCATTCCGGTGGAAATCGAAGGCGAGGTGGCAATTCTGGGAGGAAATGACAAGTGATCGACAACGCTGCGACGTTCCTGGACGGCGGCTGCACCTGCGGCGCCGTGCGTTACCGCATGACCAGCGCGCCGATGTTCGTACATTGCTGTCATTGCACCTGGTGTCAGCGCGAGACGGGCACCGCGTTCGCACTGAACGCGATGATCGAGGCCGACCGCGTCGAGTTGCTGAAGGGCGCGCCCGAGATGATCGCTACGCCGTCGAACAGCGGTCAGGGGCAGAAGATCGTCCGCTGCCCCGCCTGCAAGGTCGCGTTGTGGAGCAACTACGCCGGTGCCGGCGAAACGGTGCGTTTCGTGCGCGTCGGCACGCTCGACGAGCCGTCGCGCGTGCCGCCCGACATCCATATCTACACGTCGTCGAAGCAACCGTGGGTGGTGTTGCCGGTGAAGATGCCGGCGGTCGTGGAGTACTACAAAGCGTCGGACTACTGGCCGAAGGAGAGTCTCGAGCGTCGCGCGGCATTACGATCGGCCAAGCCCGCGCGATGATCCACGCGGCCGGGCTCGGGCGTTAGGCGGCGTCATGCTTGGCGGCCGATGCGCCTGCGGTGCGATCCGGTTCGACGTCGAAGACCGTTTCGTCTACGCGGGCTACTGCCACTGTTCAGAGTGTCGTGCCGCCACCGGCTCTGCGTTCAGTGTGGTCGCCTCGATCGAACGGGCGAAGCTCATCGTCGTGAGCGGCGCGGATCGTATCAGGGTTTATCAGAAGACCAACGACGAACGCGTCAACTTCTGCGGTGGGTGTGGGTCGATCGTCTTCTCGTTCGTCCGGCACGGCGAGTTCGTGCACGTGCCGTTGGGGACGCTGCGCGACGCACCGGCGATTCGACCCGGTTTTCATATGTTCGTCGCGTCGAAAGCGCCGTGGTATGAAATCGCCGACACGCTGCCGCAATACGCGGAGCAACCGCCCGACGAGGTGCGCGGCGCTGCGGCTGCAGCGGAACCCGCCGTCGTATTCTCGCCGCAGACCAGCCGCTCGGAATATTCGCGGCGCCTGCAGCGCGTGCTCGACCACATCGAACAGCACCTGGGCGAGGCGCTCGATCTCGAGGCGGTTGCCGAGGTCGCGCACTTTTCGCCGTTCCATTTCCATCGCATCTTCGCCGCGTGGATGGGTGAGACACCCGCGGACTACCTGCGCGGCCGCAGACTGGAGCGGGCGGCCGAGCAGCTGGTGGCGGATCGCAGCGAATCGGTGCTCGGCATCGCGCTGGCGGTTGGGTTCGGTTCGGGCGAGTCGTTCGCGCGCGCGTTCAAGACACGATTCGGCTGTACGCCGAGCGCCTGGCGGTCGGAGTCGCCGAGCTCGCGCGCGAAGCGGATCGACACCGTACGCGGGCAGGCGGCGCAGCGAGACGGCAATCCGAATCAGTTCATGCGCAAGCGCGATCAGGCCGCCGGCCCGCAGGGCGCGCAGCATGACCGCTCCGATCAATTCTTCGCGGAGATCAACATGCACGTGCGAGTCGTCGATTTTCCTTCCACCCGCGTCGCGTTCCTGCGCAACGTCGGTCCCCTCGGCACGACCGTTGGCGCGTTCTGCTGCAACACGGTGTTTCCGTGGATGGCGGCCAACGGCCTGACGGACCGGCCCCGGTACGGCATCGGCCTCGACGATCCGATGACCACGCCGCCGGAAAAATTGCGCTACGACGCATGCATCGAAGTGCCTGACGGGTTCGATGCAAAACATCCGGCCGGCATCACGGTGCTGCCTGGCGGTCGCTACGCGGTGCGCAGCTTCAAAGGCACGCCGGCGACGATCGGTTCGGCATGGATGGAGGTGTTCCGCGACTGGCTGCCGTCGAGCGCGATGCAGATGGACTCCCGGCCGACGATCGAATACTACCCGGGCGGATCGGCCGTGGACCCGAAGACCGGCGTATTCGAATGCGAACTGTGGGTGCCGGTAAAACCGCTCTGATCAAAACGGTTCTGATCAATGTGGGATAGCATGGACCTCCGACTTGCGGAGGTGGTGGATGCGGGTAGTGCTGTTCGGCGCGACGGGGATGATCGGTTCGGGCGTGCTGCTCGAATGCCTGGAAGATCCTCGTATCGAGTCGGTGGTGTCGGTGGTTCGGCATCCCGGCAACATCAGCCATCCAAAGCTGCGCGAACTGGTGCATGAGGATTTTCTCGACTACGTGCCGGTGTGCGCGGAATTCGCCGGTGCAGACGCGTGCTTCTTCTGCCTTGGCGTCTCCTCGGCGGGCATGAACGAAGCCGACTACCGGCGTGTTACTCACGATTTCACGCTCGCTGCGGCGAAGGAGATTCTCGCGGAGAGTCCGCACGCGTGCTTCTGCTTCGTCTCCGGCGCCGGTACCGACGGTACCGGTCGGGGCCGCGTCATGTGGGCGCGCGTAAAGGGGCAGACGGAGAATGCGCTGATCGCGATGGGCTTCAGCGGTGTGTTCATGTTCCGGCCCGGCTACATTCAGCCGATGAAGGGCGTGCGATCAAAAACGGCGCTGTACCAGGTGATCTACAACGTTGTCGGCCCGCTCTACCCCTTGATGCATCTGTTGGTGCCGAGCTACGTCACGACCACAATCGACCTTGCGCACGCGATGATAGAGGCAGCGCGCGACGGTTACTCGCGTCAGGTGCTGGAGACGGCCGACATCAATCGGCTCGCCCGGCAGTACGAAGCGAACCGCTCCGGCGCATGACTTGGTGACGATCGACTACGCGCGAATGGGTTTCCTTCGCGCGCGGTTGCC
>JANLUG010000697.1:0-2703 GCA_031363335.1 Gammaproteobacteria bacterium | reverse complement strand
GTCGGCGTGAATGTTCCCGTCGTGGTTCGTTTCGAGGGAAACAATTCCGTTAAGGGGTCGGCGCGGCTGGCCGAGAGCGGTCTCAACATCATCGCCGCCAAGAGTCTGGTTGATGCGGCGAAAAAAGTAGTCAAGGCGGCCGGGGGCAAAGCATGAGCATTCTGATCAACAAGCGGACGAAGGTGATCTGTCAGGGATTCACCGGCGCTCAGGGCACGCTGCACAGCGAACAGGCCTTGGCATATGGCACCAAACTGGTCGGCGGCGTAACACCGGGCAAAGGCGGAACGAAACACCTCGGACTGCCGGTGTTCGACACCGTGCATGACGCGGTGGAAGCGACGGGTGCAACCGTATCGGTCATCTACGTTCCCGCGCCGTTCTGCAAAGACTCCGTGCTCGAAGCGATTGCGGCCGGGCTCAAGCTCGTCATCTGCATCACCGAGGGCATTCCGACACTCGACATGCTCGCGATCAAAGCGCGGCTTTCAGTCAGTGACACGCGCTTGATCGGCCCGAACTGCCCCGGCGTCATAACACCGGGCGAGTGCAAGATCGGCATCATGCCCGGCGACATTCATCTGCCCGGACGCGTCGGCATCGTGTCGCGTTCCGGCACGCTGACCTACGAAGCGGTGAAACAGACGACCGATCGCGGCTTCGGCCAGAGCACTTGCGTGGGCATCGGTGGCGACCCGATTCCGGGCAGTCACTTCATCGACATTCTTGGGCTGTTCGAGAAGGATCCGGCGACCGAGGCGATCGTGATGGTCGGCGAGATCGGCGGAACGGCTGAGGAAGAAGCCGCGGCGTTCATCAAGGAACACGTCAGCAAGCCGGTTGTGTCGTACATCGCAGGCGTCACTGCGCCGCCGGGAAAACGGATGGGCCATGCGGGCGCCATCATTGCCGGAGGCAAAGGCACCGCCGATGAGAAGTTCGCTGCGTTGAAGGCGGCCGGCGTGAAGACCGTGCGCAGCCTCGCCGACATCGGCAGCGCGTTGGCAAAAGTGACCGGGTGGAAGTGATTTGTCTTGAATTGAGGCGCCGCGTCCCCATAACAACGGCTGTTTTGGCGGCCTCGGGAGCGGCGTGATGGCGGAAGTGAATCAGGCGGAACAGACGCTCGGATTTCAGGCGGAGGCGAAGCAGCTTCTGCAGCTGATGATCCACTCTCTGTATTCGAACAGAGAAATCTTTCTGCGCGAGCTGATTTCGAACGCATCGGACGCGGTCGACAAGCTTCGCTTCGAAGCGCTGGAAAATCCGGCGTTGACCGAGGAAGACCCCGAATTGCGTATCCGCATCTCGGTCGACGAAGACGCGAAGACGATTACGATTTCGGATAACGGCATCGGCATGTCGCGAGAGGAGGCGATCGCGAATCTGGGCACGATTGCAAAATCCGGCACGGCCGAGTTCCTGTCAAAGCTCTCCGGCGACAAGAAGAAGGACGCGGCGTTGATCGGCCAGTTTGGCGTTGGCTTCTACAGCGCGTTCATCGTGGCCGACACGGTCGACGTGCTGACGCGTCGTGCCGATGAACCCGAAGATGCTGCTACGCGTTGGCGCTCGGGCGGCGAATCCGATTTCACCGTGGCGACGGATACGAAGCCGACGCGCGGCACCGATGTGACGTTGCATCTGAAAGACGACGCGAAAGATTTCGCGGACGGATACCGGTTGCGCAACATCGTGCGCAAGTACTCCGATCACATCGGGGTATCCGTCGAGATGGTCAAGCAGACCATCGATACCGAAGGCGATGACGAGAAACCCAAGAAGAAGAAAAAGCGGGCGCCCGTTGAGTGGGAATCCGTCAACTCGGCGAAGGCGCTGTGGACGCGCCCGCGCACCGAGATCACCGACGACGAGTACAAAGAGTTCTACAAGCACGTCTCGCACGACTTCGACGATCCGCAGACGTGGAGCCACAACAAGGTCGAGGGCAAGCTCGAATACACCAGCCTGCTGTATCTGCCGAAGCACGCGCCGTTCGATCTGTGGAATCGCGATGCGCCGCGCGGCCTCAAGCTGTATGTGCAGCGCGTCTACATCCTCGATCAGGCGGAGCAGTTTCTGCCGTTGTATCTGCGGTTCATCAAGGGTGTGCTCGATTCGAATGATCTGCCGCTGAACGTTTCGCGCGAGTTGCTGCAAGAGGATGAACGCGTTCAAAGCATCAAAAGTGCGTTGACGAAGCGTGTGCTCGACATGCTGTCGAAGCTCGCGAGCTCCGATGCGGATGCGTATCGCAGCTTCTACAAGGATTTTGGCGAGGTGCTGAAAGAGGGCCCGGCAGAGGACTTCTCGAACCGCGAGGCGATCGCGAAGCTGCTGAGGTTTTCCACGACCCACACCGACGAAGAGGAGCCGACGGTTTCCCTCGAGGATTACGTTGCGCGGATGAAGGAAGGTCAGAAAGAGATCTTCTACATCAGCGCCGACAGTTTTGCGACGGCGAAGAGCTCACCGCAGCTGGAGCTGCTGCGTAAGCGCGGCGTTGAAGCGCTGTTGTTGCACGAGCGCCTCGACGACTGGCTGATGTCCACGCTGAATGAGTTCGACGGCAAACGACTCAGAGATGTCGCGCGCGGTGAACTCGAATTGCCGGGCGCCGACGACGAATCGAAAGACGAAGCGCCCGACGTCGCCGGCGACGATCTGATGAAACGCCTGAAGGCAGTGTTGGAAGACAGGGTT
>JANLUG010000068.1:0-1757 GCA_031363335.1 Gammaproteobacteria bacterium | reverse complement strand
CGCGTTACGGCTTCGGCCACACAGATCGCACTCGGTTGAGCACCCATTGCCTCGAGCTCGCGCCGAACGTCCGGATAGCCGACGCGCACTTCGAATCGCGCCGGCAGCCGCAGCGTAACCGAAGCAATGAGATAGCTACCTTGGGGCAGGCGCTTGAATATGCTGTCGCGATAGCCAAACGCACACTGACGCGCATCCATGGTGGCGACTGTGCAGTCGCGGCACGAGATGGCTGTTAGCGAGTCGAACCGTTCCGCGAGTTCGATTCCATAGGCACCGATGTTCTGGATCGGCGCGGCGCCGACGCACCCAGGTATCAACGCCAGGCTCTCGAGTCCGCTGATGCCTTGGCCCAGACAGAATCGAACCAGTTCGTGCCAAACCACACCAGCGCCGGCAGTCACTTTGAAGCCGGCATCGTCGCGGTCGACACGGATGCTGCGAAACCGCGGCGCGATCACGCAGCCGGGCAGCCGCGTGCGCAGAACGACGTTGCTGCCAGCGCCGAGGATCGTCACGTTCAGACCTTTTGCCGAAGCCTCGGCAAGCGCGTCGCAAGCGGCGCGCTCGGAATCGGGACTCGCGAAGAACTGCGCGAGCGAAGGCAATCGCAGCGTGTTCAATCCCTGCAACTGCACGTCGCGGCGCAGCACTAAGAAGCGCTCTCCAGCGTTCGAAAGGTCAGATTGATCCTAGGCTTGACCGCGACGCGCGTCCGGGGCAGCGAGTGCTGCCAGCCGCGTTGCGACGCACCCCACATCAGCAGCAACGATCCGGGCTCGAGTACTACGTCGATGCGGCGCCGTTCAGGTCCGCGTTCGCGCAGGCAGAAACGGCGCGTCGCTCCGAAGCTGAGCGATGCGATGCACGGAAACGCACCGAGTTCACGCTCATCGTCTGCGTGCCATCCCATCGCATCGTTGCCGTCACGGTACAAGTTGGCGAGTGCGAAGTTGAAATGGATGCCGAGTCGACTGCGTAACACTTCTCGTAGTTCGAGCACCGTCGGCGGCCACGCTTCGGCAAGATGCGGGGTATTCGAATAGCGGTACATCACGCCTTCATCTCCGTACCACGCGCAGAGACGCGGTACTTTGACACGGCGACCGAACATCAACAGCGACTCTTCGCGCCAATCCAGCGTGCTTGCCAGACGTTGTTCCATTGCGCTCGTGCCGTCGATGAAATCGGGTACATACAATACGTCGTCGCAGTTCGCCAGACGGTATCTGTCAACGATATCGTTGGGGGGCCGCGATGCAGCAGACACGATCATAGAGATGCCAGCAACGAACGTACCCGCTCCAGATCGGCCGGCGTATCGACACCGCCCGGCACTTCGGCGATGGCTTCTCCCACCACGATCTCTACGCCGTTCTCGAGCAGTCGCAGTTGCTCCAGCGACTCGATCTGCTCCAGCGTGCCGGCGGGCAACTCACAGAAACGTATCAGGCCGGCGACGCGATAACCGTATATTCCGATGTGCCGCCACCAGGCGCGCACGCTCAGCGCCAGCGCATTTTGCGGAGACTTCGCGAAATCGTCGCGCCGCCACGGGATCGGCGCGCGTGAAAAGTACCGCGCCAGTCCGGAGACATCGCGCACCACTTTGACGACGTTGGGGTCGAACAAGCGCGATGCGTCTTCGATCGCTTCGCACAGGGTTGCGATCTGCACTGCCGGGTAATCCTGAAGCAGCTGTGCCACCTGGCGAATGACGGTCGGTGGAATCAGCGGTTCGTCGCCCTGCACGTTGA
>JANLUG010000491.1:0-23604 GCA_031363335.1 Gammaproteobacteria bacterium | reverse complement strand
TTTGGGAATTTTTGTAACACAGCTGTTTCAACCCGACCCGAATCGATGTGACGGTTCACTCCGACCGTGGTTTTGAACCAGAATGCCGCTGGGTCAGCAATGTGGGGAGTGGGGATGCAAAACAACATCGGTGCGTTTCTGTCGAAGCGGGCTCATCTCAGTCCGGATGCTGATGCATACGTCGACGGGACGTCGGGTGCGCGGCTCAGCTTTCGTTTGCTCAACGCACGCTGCAATCGACTGGCCAATGCGCTGAACGGCGCCGGCGTGAAAAAAGCCGAACGTATCGGCCTGTTGATGATGAACAGCGCCGAGTTCATGGAAGCGTATTTTGCGTTGGCGAAGGTCGGTGCCGTAGTGGTGCCGCTGAACTGGCGCCTCGTTCCCGACGAACTCGAGTTCATTTTGAGGGACAGCGGCACGACGCGGCTGATCTACGGCGAGGAGTTCCTCAATACCGTCGAGGAGTTGCATGCGCGCGGTTCGAAGACCGACATCGTGCACTGGCTCCAGGTCGAAGATCGAGAACCAATTGCCCATTTTGCGAAGAGCTATCAACGATTCCGCGACGCGGCCCCAGACACTGAACCGACGTTGACAGCACGCGACGACGATCACCTCTACATCATGTACACCTCCGGAACGACCGGTTTGCCGAAAGGTGTCGTGCATACACACAGCACCGCGATGTGGGGCGTGCTGACCATCGCGGCAACGACGTATTACCAGGAGCGCGAACGCTACCTCGCCTGTCTGCCGATGTTCCATGTCGGTGCACTTACGCCGCTGACCGTGAACGTCTACCGAGGCGCGGCGAGTATCGTCATGCGGACGTTCGATCCTGTGCGTGCGTGGGAGCTGATCGAATCGGAGCGGATTACCTGCGGACTCGCCGTGCCCGCGATGCTCAACTTCATGCTGCAGGTCGGCGACATCTCGCGTTTCGATCACTCGACGTTGCGTTGGTGCATGTGCGGCGCGGCGCCGGTTCCGGAGCCGTTGATCGAGGCGTACGCGAAGCTCGGCATCGAGGTGCATCAGATCTACGGGCTCACCGAGAGCTGCGGTCCGGCCTGCCTGATCGATGCGGATCATGCGCTGAAGAAGATCGGTTCGACCGGAAAGGCGTTCTTTCATACCGACATCAGAGTGGTCAACGAAGCAGGCTCCGACTGCGCCGCGGGCGAAGCAGGTGAAGTGTTCGTGCGCGGCCCGCACATCATGCTCGGCTACTGGAATCGGCCGGAGGCGACGGCAGAGACGATCGTCGACGGCTGGTTGCGGACCGGCGATGTCGCCGTGATGGACGCCGACGGCTACATCTACATCCAGGACCGCATCAAGGACATGATCATTTCGGGTGGCGAGAACGTCTATCCGGCCGAGATCGAAAACATTCTGATGGCGCACGCCGGCATCGCCGAAGCGGCGGTCATCGGTCAGCCGAGTGCGAAGTGGGGCGAGTCACCGTTCGCGATCGTTGTACGCAAAGACGATGCGCTGGTGGAGAAGGACGTGATCGAGTTCTGTCGGGGTCGATTGGCAGGATTCAAACAACCGCGCGCCGTCGTGTTCGTTACCGAAATTCCGCGCAATCCGAGCGGCAAGATTCTGAAGCGCGTTCTGCGCGATCGCTTTCCCGGCCCGGCCGCAGTTTAGAAGGACGCTATCATGGAACTGGATGAACTCACGCAACGCCTGGTGCCGTTCTGTCAGCATCACTACGACGATCCGGATGTGCGGGTCTTCGATGTACACAAAATGCCCGGTCACGCCGGATTCGCTTACGGCTTCAGCGTCGCAAGCCGCAAAGATCTCGACGGCTGGTTCATCCGTCTGCCCCCGCCGAACGTCCAATGGAAGGGCACCGCGGATGTACTGCGTCAGGTCGAGGTGCTGAACGCGCTCGACGGCACGACCGTGCCGCATTGCAGCGTGCGCTGGTCGGGCGCCGACACGCAGTGGTTCGGCTGCCCCTATTTCATGGTGCCGAAGCTGCAGGGCGACGTGTTGCGGCTCGGTGCCGGCGAATGGGGCGCGAAGCTCGCGCCTGCAGTGCTGAACGATCTCGGCAATCAGGCGATGACGGCACTGGCAAAGATTCACCGCATCGACTGGCGCAGTAAAACGCCTTACCTCGGTGAGCCGATTCCGTTCGAAGACGACGTCGTGCGTTGGGACCGGTTCTACGAACGCGCCGCCGATCCGGAGCGTCTGGCGTTGGTGCCGCAGGTGCGAAAGCGCTTGCTGGATCGATTGCCGAAAGGCGCGCCGGTCGGCGTTTTCCACGGCGACTTCCAGACCGCGAACCTGTTCTGCGCGCCAACGGGCACGCTGCTTGCCGTGATCGATTGGGAACTGACCGGCGTGGGCGCGACGCTGAACGATGTCGGCTGGATCGCGACATTCAGCGATCCCGCCGCGTGGCACAAAGGCACCGACGCGCGCCCGACGTTCCTCGACCCCGACACGCTGATCGCGATGTACAGCGACGCGTGGGGCAAACCGTTGCCCGACATCAACTGGTTCCGCGCGCTTGCGGCATACAAGTTTGCGATCATCTCGGGCTTCAATCTGAGCCTGCACCGGCGTGGAAAACGCGACGATCCGTTGTGGGAAGTCAGCAAGCTGTCGATGGAACCATTGGTGCAGCGCGCGCTCGATCTGCTCGATTGAGTCGTGCCGCCTTCACGCGAAGCGGTCGAATGCGATCATCGACCACACGACGACAACCGTCGCGAGGCTGACGAACACTGCTGCTGAACCCATGTCTTTCGCGCGCCCCGCGAGTTCGTTGTGTTCCGGGCTCGCGCGATCGACGACCGCCTCGATCGCAGAGTTCAGCAGCTCCGTCGTCAACACGAACGCAAGCGTGGCGAGCAGCAACGCGATTTCCGGCAGTGAACGCCCCAACCAGAACGCCAGAGGGGCGAGCAACACGGCAAGTACTGTCTCCTGGCGAAAGGCCGATTCGTTGCGCCAGGCGGCGGACAGACCCTTCAGCGTGTAACCGGTCGCAGCTACGATGCGCTTGAACCCGGTCGCGCCCGGCTTCATTCGGAATCAACCGAGCAGTCGTTTGATCTCGGCGACAGCAGCAATGCCGGTCTCCGGATCCGCTGCGACCGGCATCAGGTTGAACAAGCGGCAACCCGCGTCTCGATAGCGTGCCAACGCTGCAGCGACCACCGCCGGCGTTCCGAACGGACTGTATTTCTCGAACCGTTCGAACGGAATCCGGTAGAAACGCTCCATTCCTTTCGCCAATCGCGCGCGGGCCACCGCCGGATCGTCGTCGATGCCGATCCACAGCTGAATGCCGTTGTGCATCGGCGCGGGCCGGCCGACCGCAGCCGCTTGCGCGGCGATTTCGGCGAGCGCCTGTGCGTAACGCTGCGGTGAACACCAGATGCCGAGCCAGCCGTCTCCATGGAGCGCGGTTCGCCGCATCGAGGCGGTCGCGCGCCCGCCGATCAGGATCGGAATGGCGGGTCTCGGTGCCGGTTGAATCCACGCGCGCTCGAAACTGAAGAACTCGCCGCTGTGATCGAAGGGTTCACCATCGAGCAACTTTCTGACGATATGCAGAGACTCGTCGGTTCTGCGCCCTCGCGTGCGCGGATCGACGCCGCACATCGTGATTTCATTGCGATCCTCGCCGCCGACGCCGACGCCGAAGACCAGTTGCCCTGGCGCGGATTCGGCGATCGTCGCCAGCTGGCGCGCGACGGTGACCGGGTGCCGCAGCGCCAGCAGATAGACTCCGACCACGACTTTGAGCAAAGGATTCGATGCCGTCAGCGTCGCGGCGTTGATCAGCGCGTCCATACCGGTGCCGACGTGGAAGCTGACGTGATCGGCGATGAATACGTGGTCGAGGCCGCTCGCGACAATAGAATCGATGAAGCGACTTCGCTCACGATGTGGCGCACGGAGAATTTCCGGTGCGGCGAGCGTTCCGACGCTCAGTGGAACCGGCGTCACGACTTGCGCAGATTGCGCGCCATGCGAAAGGCCGACTCCTGCCCGCTGTAGTAACCGGCGAGGTAGTCGCGCTCGTGATAGCCGCGTTCGCGATAGAACGAACGCGCGCCGGTGTTACCCGCGCGCACTTCGAGTTCGATGCGGTTTACGCCGGCAGTGATTGCGGTTTCCTCGAGCCAGTCGAGCAGGTTGGACGCGATGTTGCGGCGCCGCGCGCGGGGTTGTACCGCGAGCAGCATCAGGTGGGCGGTCTCGAATCCATACGTCATGATCCCGAAGCCGAGTACGTCGCCATCGCGATATGGCGTCGGCGTCATCGGATCCTGCTGCCGCAGCGGTTGCGTCCGCGCGCACAGCGCGACCGATTCCTTGTCGTGGATCAGGCCGCGTATCTGCGCCGTTTGCCAGCGCCAATGCAGGCCGTGCTCGATGTAGTCGCGCGACATGCGCGCGAGCAACGGCGCTTCGGAAACCCGGGCGAGGCCCAATTCAATGGCAAGCGTTTCGGACATGCGAGCCATTATCGCCACAGCCTGGAAAGTCGGGCAACAGTTGACACCGCAATTCGATGATCGGGAAACACGGTCAGCCTGCCGGCTTCGGTTTGGCACCGTTCGGATTCCGGAACGCGACATGCAGCGTGCGGGTTTTGAAGCGCCACCCGTCGGCGGTCAGCACAAAGGCGTCTTCGTAGTGGCCCACCGCAGTCGGCAGCGTCGTTGCGATCGGGATTTCCGTTCGAAGACTCTCTGTGCCGACGTGCCGATACAGTGTCAGGTACGAGATGCCGCGCGCGTGCTGCGAGTCCTGCACCTCGATGGAAATGTTGGTGAGTACGTGGTGCGAGCGAATCTCGTCCGATCGCTTCTGCATCGATTCGCGGATTGCCTGTTTGCCTTCGATCTGCATGCCCAGATCGAGCAGCGCATCGTCGGCAAACAACTCCACGAACGCGTCGTAGTCGCGAAAATCCACGGCCCGCGCATAGGCAACGGACAGCTGCTCGCAGGCGCGTTCTATGATCATCCGCTTGATCGGGGCTAGATCGGTATCAGGCATCGGGTGTTTCCGGGTCGGCCAGCTGTCCGGCCTTTTGCATGCGTTCGAGCCAGCCTAACGCAGTCGCATGTAACGGGTCGCGCCGGTCTTTGTATCCGTAGTAAGCAGATCCGATGGCATATGCGACACCCCACTGGCGCAGACGGGCCCAGTCGTCAGGCGCCAGCGTCTGACCCCACGTCGACAGGGTGCCGCGAACCGCGCCGTCGCCACCCCACGCCCACAAGCCGACGAGATCGGCGACCCGATTGCCCCAACCCGCGTCACCCCAATCGATGATCGCGACGATCGCCCCGCGGCCGCGATCGACGAGGATGTGTTCGGCGCCCAGATCGCCATGCTGAAACTGCGGCGGGCCCTCGTGCGGTGTTGGCGTGCGAGCGAGCATTTGCGCGCACGCCGCGGCGATCTTCGGCGGAAGCGCTGCGCTCGATTCATCGAGCTCGCGCCGAAAGTCGATCAGGTTCGACGGAAATTGGTCGTGATAGATGCGCGGTCGCGGCGCCGGCGCGCTGGCGTGCAGTCGCTGCAGGAACTCACCGAGCTGACGGCCGATCCCGACACGATCGATCGACTCGGTCGTGCAATCGATGAGCGACTCGCCGCGCAGCATCGGATAGCCGACATAGGCGACCGGCGACAGCACTGGCGTGTGAACGTTGAAGCGATAGCGCGGAATCGCGATGGCCTGTCCCGCCAAGGGACCGGCCAACGCCTCGAGCAACTTGAACTCTCGCGCAAGCGGGCGGACGCATTGCCGCCGCTTCGGAAATCGGAACACCCATTCGTCGTCCACCAGGAAGGTCGAGAAGTCCCAGCCTTCGCCGAGCACCGCCACACGAGGATCGGGGAACTCCGGCAGATCGGCCGCAATGACTTCCGCGACGCGCGGCGGGTCGAGCGGAAAGTCGTTGTGCCAAGGGTCGCGCTGCATCATCCGGAGCCTAACGAAAAGTCTCGACGCGTGTCCGTCATTTCGGTTACATCAGTCTCAACATTTCCAAAACATCTCATTGCGGATCAACAGGAGAACGTCATGGCGTACGAGCGCGTATCACTCGAATTCGACGGCAACATCGCGGTACTCAAGTTCAATCATCCCGAAGTGCTGAACGCGATCGGCGGGCAGATGCTCGGCGAACTGACGCAAGCGGTGCGCGAGGTGGCCAATCCGTCGAGCGGCGCGCGCTGCCTGCTGCTGACGGGCGAAGGTCGCGGTTTTTCGTCGGGCGCGAATCTGGCGGACAGCAACAGCGCCGCGATGCAGGGCGCCGGCGACGGGTTGCGTTCGGGCTATCACCCCTTGCTGCTGTCGATCCGCGATTTGCAGATGCCGGTCGTAACCGCCGTGAATGGTGCCGCAGCCGGTGTCGGCATGAGTTTCGCGATGATGGGCGACATCGTTTGTGCGTCGAAGAACGCGTTCTTCATGCAAGCGTTCGCAAGGATCGGACTGATCCCCGACGGCGGCGCGACCTTCATGCTGCCGCGGATGATCGGCTGGGGCCGCGCGGTGGAGCTGTCGTTACTCGCCGAACGGTTGCCCGCTGAAAAAGCCTTCGAATGGGGTCTCGTGAACCGCTTGTACGACGACAACGCCGCGTTGATGGACGGCGCGATGGGCATCGCGCGTCAACTCGCTAACGGGCCGCGCTCACTCGCGCTGATCCGCCGCGCGTATTGGGACACATGGACGAATGCATACGAGCAGCAGCTCGACCTCGAGGCGCGCCTGCAGAACGAAGCGGGCCGCTCTTCCGACTTCCGCGAAGGCGTGTCGGCATTCCTCGAGAAGCGCGACGCGAAGTTCAAAGGCCAGTAAACGGAGCCTCAATCATGTCGTTAGCAGGACGAATCGCGCTGGTCACCGGTGCGGGTCGCGGGGTCGGTCGAGGTATTGCATTGGCGCTGGCCGAGGACGGCGCGGATATCGCGATCAACTATCGGCGCGATGCCGATGCCGCCGCGGAAGTGGTGGCGGCAGTCGAGGCGCTCGGCCGTCGCGCACGTGCTTATCAGGCATCGGTCGACGATTTCGAGCAGGACCGCGAGATGGTCGGGCAGATCGAAGCCGATCTCGGACCGGTGGGCATTCTGGTCAACAACGCCGGCATCGCGAGCCGGGGTCAGGCCGTTGCCGATACCGACCCTGCAGAGATGCAGCGCGTGGTTGCGTGTCATGCGTTCGCGCCGCACTACCTGTCGAAGCTCGTGATTCCGAAGATGCGCGAACTCGAACGCGGCGACATCGTGATGATTTCCAGCGTCGCAACGCGCAGCCTCGGTGCGTTCGGCGCGCCCTACAACATGGGTAAGTGCGCAATGGAAGCGTTGGCGTTCACGTTGGCGAAGGAGGAACGGCCGCACGGCATCCGCGTCAACATCGTAGCACCCGGTCTCGTCGAGACCGAGATGGGTCGCCGCCTCATGAAAGCGTCAGCGGGTGTGCAGGACTTGCGCGACCTCGACAAAGTGATGCCGTTCGGGCGCGTCTGCCAACCGGAAGATGTCGCCAACGTGGTGCGCTTCCTGGTGTCGGACCAGAACTCGTATCTGACCGGCGAGCGCGTGTATTGCGACGGCGGCGGACAGCAGGTGTTGCGCGCCTGAGCTCGAATCAGGTGCCGGTGAGCAACGCCTCGACGTGCGTCGCGGCTGAGCGCGCCAGCGCGCCGAGTGCGTAGCCGCCCTCCAGTACCGAGACGACGCGCCCGCGCGCGTACGTATCCGCCTCCGACACGATCAGCTCGGTCACCCAACGGTAGTCGTCTTCGATGAGCTCGAGTTGCGCGAGCGGATCTTCGACGTGCGCGTCGAATCCCGCGGATACCAGGATCAGATCGGGCCGATGCCGCGCCAACGCCGGCAGCCAGTCGCGCTCGATCGCGTGGCGGAATCCGAGTCCCTTCGTGAAGGCGGGTAACGGCGTGTTGACGATGTTCGGCCGCTGCAGATCGAATAGCCGGTGCGGGTAGTGCGGGTGCTGAAAACTCGAGCAGACCAGCACTTCGGGACGGTCGCGGAAGATGTCGACCGTGCCGTTGCCGTGGTGTACGTCGAAATCGAGGATGGCGACTCGCTCCACGTCCGCATGCGCGAGTGCAACAACCGCGCCGAGCGCAACGTTATTGAAGAAGCAGAAGCCCATCGCCTGGTCTTCCTCGGCGTGATGCCCCGGTGGACGCACGGCGCAGAACGCACGGCGGGTCTCGCCGCGCAGCACCAGTTCCACCGCATCGCGCACCGCGCCCGCGGCAAGTTCGGCCGCGTTGATGCTCATCGGTCCGAGGCTCGTATCGGCGTCGACATGTGCGATGCCATGACTGGGGATCGCGGCGTACAGCGATCGCACGAAGCCCGAGTCGTGAATGGTGTCGAACTCCGCGATGCCGGCGGGATTGGGGCTGCGGTAGTCGAGTTCGGATTCGAGTCCGGTTTCGATCAGGTGATTGAGGATCGCGACCAGCCGCGCGGGCCGTTCAGGGTGACCGGGTTCGGCTTCGTGGAGCAGGCAATCGGCGTGAGTGATCAGTGCGCAGCGCATCGCCGCACCCTATCACAAGAGGCTAAGAGGTCATGCGCGGGTTCGGTGCCGTTCCGCGTGCGCTGCCAGCAGCGCGGTGAAATCACCGGGCGCCAGTGGTTCCGCGAACAGATAGCCCTGTAACGCATCGCAGCGCAGCGATTCGAGTAGTGCGCGCTGTTCCTCCCGCTCCACACCGACCGCAACCGTCAGGATGCCTTGCGCGCGCGCGGCATCGATGAGCGTTTCGATCAGCGCGGTGGCGGCCCGATCTTCCGGAAGGCGGCTGACCAGTGCGCGATGGAATTTCCAAGTCGTGGCCGGCAGCCACGTCAGCAGCGTCGGGTCGATTACATCGGCGCCGATGCCGTCGAGCACGAAGCCGACACCGAGGTCGTAGAGGTCGGCGATGATCCCGCTGTGGCGTTCAGCGAGCCGCGGCAGCGCCGTCGTCGGAATTTCCAGTTCGATCAGCGCCGGGTCGAGATGGTTGTCGTCGAGCGCGCTTGCGAGCACCCCGGTGAAATCGTCAGCGGCGAGTTGCATCGGCGAAATGTTGATCGACAGACGCATCGGATCGGGCCACAGGAAACGCCATTCCGCGGCGTGGCGGCACGCGCGCAGAATGATCCAGTCGCCGAGCCGTCGCATATCGCCGCGTTGTTCCGCGGCGGCAACCAGCGCTTCGGGCGCGAGCGTCGGCACCGGCAACCCGTTCCACCGCAGCAGCGTTTCGACGCCGATCAACGAGCCGCCATCGATACTCCAGCGCGCCTGAAAATGCAGCGCGAAGTCGTCGAGGTCCGGTAGCGGCTGACGCGGCGATTCGATCTCGCGACGGTGCGCCGAATGCAACGCATCGCGGATCAGCCGCGCCCGGCCGAGATTGACGGCAGTCACCAGCGCCGTCGCCACGCGCGCGGCGTCGACTGGTGTATCGACCACGATCTCGTCGTGTTCGGCAGCTGCAGGGTCGAGCCAGACGCGCGGCAGATCGTCCAGCGCTGCGGCGTATGCGGAATCCCAGCGCTCGAGCAGCACCGCGTCGGGTAATGCCGTTCCGTCGATCAACAGCGTCTCGAGCGCGCGAGCCGAACCGCCGCGGCAATCGCTCACCAGCAACGCGAGTTGCGCCTCGAGTTCATCGAGTCGACCGGAGCGTGCTTCGCGAACGCACCAGACTGAGAGTGGGACCTTGGCCATGGTTCAGGTTATCGGCAGGACTGGGGCGCACCTTAGCAGAGTCGAGGAGCCCGGTTCGCGGCTCAGTTCTCGGTGTAATTCCCTGATGCAGCCGTTATCGTCGCGGGAGATGCGTACCGATGCCATGAAGTACACGCGGGTCGAATACGAGCGACGCTTTCTCGTGCCGTCGGCTGCGGAATGGCGAGCCGCCGCCGAACCCGGGGCCAACGTGATCGAAGACAAGTACCTGCGCGGCACGCGGCTGCGCGCCGTTTCCGAAACGGCGTCGCGCACTCACGTGATCAAGCTGACGAAGAAGGCCGATTCACCGTCGCCGTATTTCAGGACCATCAGCCGAATCCTGTTGTCGCCCGAGGAGCATCGGATATTCGACGCGCTCGACGGCGACCGCTTGACGAAAACCCGCCATCACTACGCGTATCTCGGCCGCTTGTTTGCGATCGACGTCTTCGACCGGCATCTCGATGGTCTGATTCTCTGCGAGGTCGAAGCGACATCGCTCGATGATCTGATGCAAGCGCGACCACCGGCCTTCGTGCAACGCGAGGTGACCGACGATTCGTTCTTCAGCGGTGCGAACCTGTGTCGGATCGGCCGCGACGATCTGCTCGCGAAGCTCGCCTCGCTTCCGGAATCCTGACGATCGAAGGTTTCGCCGGCGGTCGCACAGCACGATGTAGACTGCGCCGCCTGAAAAACGATTGGATGCGGCGATGGGTAGCCCGGAAATTCTTCATACCGAACGACTCGTGTTGCGACGGCTGCACTCGGCATCCGAAATCGCCGCATTGCTCGATCTATGGAGCGATCCGGACGTCACGCAATTCATGGGTGGACCGCGTAATCGCGAAGATCTGCAGGCGGATTTCCAGGCGACGCTCGAAGCACCCGACCGCGATGCGTACGATCTGTGGCCGCTGCTGGAACGCGACACGCTGCGGCTCGTCGGGCACTGCGGGTTGCTGCACAAAGACGTCGATGGGCACGCCGAGATCGAAGTGGTGTATGTCATCGCGCAGTCGGAATGGGGCCAGGGGTATGCGAGCGAAATCGCTCAAGCGCTCGCGAAGCACGCGTTCAAGAACCTCGGTCTCACACGCGTCGTTGCGCTCATCGATCCGGGTAATCTCGCTTCAGAGCGTGTTGCGTCGAAGATCGGCATGCGGTTCGAACGGGATGTCGTGCGACCTGGCGGCGCGATCCGGCGCGTTTACGCCGCCGAGTCCGCGCTGAGGCAAGCGAGTGGGTTGCTGGGTCGCCTCAAATATGGCGCAGCGTCGTGGAACCTGTGGCGCCGCGCGAACCCGGACATCGCGATCGTGTTCGACAAAGCGGATCTCAGTGGTCTGATTCTCACGGGCATCGATTTCTCGGGCGTCAGTCTGCGCGGCGCGACGCTGCATGCCACGAACCTGATGAACGCGGATCTGCGCGGTGCGGATCTGTCCGATGCGAATCTCACAGAAGCGGACCTGATTGCGGCGCAACTCGACGACACGATTCTGCTCGGCGCGAATCTGTGCGAGGCGGACCTGCTCGGCTCCGATCTGACGAATGCCCACTATCGTCCCGACGATCTGCGCGGTGCGCTGCACGTCGCCGCGAACGCGCGCCGATGACGTCAGCCGATGCGACGCGCCGGAAACACCAGTTCGATGCGTCTGTGGTCGCGCGCCACATCGAAGACGTCGGCGAGCCGCGCCAGGTAGCGGCTTTTGTTGGGTGCGCCGCCATCGATGCTGTCGACCGGAACCTTGCGCCGCACCGTGAGCAGATGTGTCAGCAACGCGATTGCAGACGCAAACGCTGCGTCGTCCAGATCGGGTGCGAAGCTCAGGCGCCGTCCGAAGTTCTCCGCCGTCAGCACGAGCGTGTTGCGATGAAACGCCAGGTAGTTTCCCGGGCGCCGGTGCGGTAACGCACTCGGCCATTCGATGCCGAGCCCCGTCGGCGCAACCGGGTCGGTCGCGTTGACCCAGAACGATTCGGCGCCATCTCTGCGTTCCAGATGCCGCAATGCAGCCGGTGCTGCGAACTGCGGTCCGGACAGGCCATGAAAGAACAGTCCGGCGACGATTTCGCCGGAGAGTTCCATGATCCGCAGCGCGCGAAACAGCACGGCCCAGCGAAACGGCCCGCCTTCGCGGTTTGCGATCTCGCGGCTCAGGACGCCATAGCGATCGAGCAGGATCCGTACGCGGTCCTTCGCGGTTTCGAGGGTCGTAAGCTGATCGTCGTCAGTAGGGTCGTTCGGAAGCAGGAACCAGTGTCCGGGCCAGCCTTGGCTGGCGCTACGCGCGTATCGCCGCGCGACAGTACGATGTCGTTGGGCACTTACGTGCATGGAGCCAGCCATTTGCGGCTGTGCCGGTGCGGCGGTTCCCAGCGTGTAATCACGCGCGCTGCCGGTGCGCAGAACGGCCAACGAGTCTGCGCTCACGGCGCCGGACCACACCGCATTCCAAAGCGCGTCGCTGAACACGTCGATCGGCTGACCCGCGGCGTCGACGAGTTGAAAGAAGCTGTAGCGTGCGGCGCGGTCCCGGAACGCGGCTTCGACCTGCTCTCTCGCCGACGCGTCCTGCGCATCGAGCAGGTTGATGTCGTCGAGCGGCATCACCGTCACGATTTCGCGGCCTCGCCCCATCCATGCAAAGCCGTTCGCGGCCAGCGCTTCGTCGAGCTGCCGCGTATCGACGCCGGCGTGACGCGCCTCGATCAGGTCGTTCAGCCAGGTGCCGACATCGGCGGTGTAACCGCGCAGGCGTTCGAGGGTTTCGCCGAGCGCATCGTCCGACGCGGGTCGGCCGAACCGCTGCCAGGCTGCGATGAATCCGGGTAACTCCGCAATCGGGCGCGGTTCCAGCCGGTGCCGAGCAGACGCGCGTTGCAACCGCAGCAGAATCTCGAGGTTGTCGGCGTCGCAATAAAAGACCGCATCGTCGCGCGCCAACAGATGCCCGACGACCAGCACCCCGTCATCGACTAGATCGCTCAATGCAGCGTCGAGTTGCGCATCGACCAGCGGCGTCAGAACCTCGATCCGGTCTCTGCGCACCGGTCCGTGAAACGACAGAATTTCGCGCAGCAGTTGGACACGATCGCGCGGGTCGCCGACGTCCGCGAGTTGTTCATCCACATCGCCGCGCAGCTGTTCGGTGACGCTGCGCGCGAGTTCCGGATGCACTGCCCACCGAGAGCCGTTCGACACGAGCCAATGCACTGGCATGCTGCTGGCGTCGGGAATGACTGCAGTCAGTTGCGCCCATTCGTCGTCGGTCATCACGACGCGTTCCTTCAGCCATTCGGCAAGCTCCGCCGCGTCGGCCGGGGCGTAGCCCACTGCCATGCGTTGTCGCTTCGCGACGAAGGTGTCAACGACGTCCGGCTCGATGCGCGGCCGCAGCGCGGCGTCGAAGACCGCGGCGCGGATCAGATCGTCCGAGAGCGCGCTCGGCGAATTCGACTCGGGAGAGTCGTCGGCATACATGTAGCGCGTGATCTGGCCCCACGCGATGTTCGCGGCAAACGGGCTCGGCGCATGTGTCGCCACGGTCGTCACGTGGATTTCGCCGTTTTCGAGCTCACCGAGCGCGCGGCGCAGCGCGACGAGATCGAATTCGTCGACGAGACATGTCCGATACGTCTCCAGCAGCACCGGAAAATCGGCGTATTGCTTCACGGTGGTCAGCAGCTTCTTCGCGTGCATGCGCGTCATCCATAACGGCATGCGCTGGTTGAAGCGTTGCCGCGTCACCAGCAGCGCACGACCGGCGCATTCGCGAAAGCGCGCGCCGAAGAATCCGGACCGTTCCAAGGCGATGTGCAAAAGCGCATCGAATTGGTTGCTTCGAACGAGGTCGATCACGCGGGCGGGGTCGACCTCGGCCTTCGTCTGGATTGCGATCGCTTCGTCGTCTACGTGTACTTCGGGGATGTAACCGTAGTCGCGCTCCCAAGCGGCCGACAGCGCCATCGCATACGGCCGATTCACGCGACCTCCCCAACCCGTGTGCAACACGATCTGCTCTTCGTCGGGTCCTTCGTAACCGCCCGGACCGGTTTTGATATGTTCGACAAGGATGTGACGGCGGTGCGGCAACGCAGCCCCTGTGTATTCCCGTTGGCGATCGAGGTAACCGATCAGTTCATTGGCCGCGGAGGCGTCGAAACCGCGGCCGCCGAGATCGGCCGCAATGCCGGCGTGGTCTTTCTGTTCGAGGCGCGCGTCGGTTCGCTCCAGGAAGTCGCCGATGCGATCCGAGTAATGCGCGCTGCGGTCGTAGGCTTCGGAAAGCCAGAACGGTGTCGCCGTGGTGCCGGCTTTGGCCGGCGATGCGAGTACGTCGTTGTGTGTGATCCGGTTGATTTGCCAGCCCTGGTTACCGAACGCGAACGTCTGGCCGACCGTCGCCTCCCAGACGAATTCTTCATCGAGTTCGCCGATGAGCGCGTTCGTGTCGGTATGACGCAGATGGAAGTAGCCGCGATCGGGAATCGTGCCGCCGGAGTTGTAGAGCGCATATACGGCGCCTTTGGCGGCGTGCAGCGTCTGGTCGATACGGTCGAATACGATGCGCGGCTTCAAGTCGCGCAGGCGCGATCCGGCATAACGACCGGCCAGCATCTCCACAACCAGTTCGAATTGCTCGCGCGGTAACGATCTGTAGGAGTGGCTCTGCCGCAACACCGAATACACGTCGTCGAGGCGCCACGTCTGGTTCGCCGACATCGAGACGATGATCTGCGCCAGCACGTCGAGTGGATTTTCGATGCACGCCAGCGGCTCGAGATCGCGCGCCTCGATACACTCGGCGAGCGCCGCGGCTTCGACGAAGTCCTGCGCGTGGGTCGGAAACAGAGTGCCGCGGCTGACGTCGCCGACGCGGTGGCCGGCGCGACCGACGCGCTGCAGCGCGGATGCGATGGACGGCGGCGACTGAATCAAAACGACTTCGTCGAGGCTGCCGATGTCGATGCCCATTTCGAGCGAATTCGTGGCAACGATCGCGCGCAGTTCACCCGACTTGAGGCGCGTTTCGACCTCGGCGCGAATTTCGCGCGACAACGAACCATGGTGCGCGTAAGCAAGCGGCTTCGGAGCAGCGTCGTTGATCTTCAGCGTGATCCGTTCGGCCAGTCGCCGGCTGTTCGTGAAGAACAACGTCGAGTGGTTGTCCGCAATGATCTCTTTGAACGTCGCGGTCAACGGTTCCCACATCTTCTGGCCGGCGTCGAGAGCGGCGCGGACGTGGGCAGGGAAGCTGACACGAAAGCGGATCTGCTTCTGGTCTAGCCCTTCGATGATCTCGATCGGCCGCCGGACGAAGTTGCAATCGAGCCCCGCAACGAACGCGGCAACTTCGGTGAGCGGGTGAACGGTGGCCGACAATGCGATCCGCTGAAATTCGCCGGCGACGCGCCCGAGCCGCTCCAACGACGTCGTCAGCACCGTGCCGCGCCGGTTCTCTACGACAGCGTGTATCTCGTCGAGGATCACGGTCTGCACCGTGCCGAGCGCAACGCGCCCTCGCGCATTCGTCAGCATCAACATCAGACTTTCGGGCGTCGTTATCAGAATCTCCGGCGGACGCCGCAACATGCGCCGGCGATCCCCGGACGAGGTATCGCCCGAGCGGACCTGCACGCGGATCTCCGGGAACGAATCGCCGGCCGCTTCGAAACGCGTCCGCAACGCGCTGAGCGGCTCGAACAGGTTTCGCTGGATGTCGTTGTTCAGCGCCTTCAACGGCGAGATGTACAGCACGCGCGTCGCGCCGGATTCGTACCGGCGGCCGGCGAAGGCGTCCAATGCCCACAGGAATGCGGTGAGCGTCTTGCCGCTGCCGGTCGGCGCGGTGATCAGCGCGTGGCGTCCTGACGCGATTACGGGCCAGCTGCGCGCCTGCACGTCGGTCGGCGCCGGAAACGTCGATTCGAACCAGGCGCGCGTATGCGGATGAAAAGGTGCGAGGACGTTCGTCACTGAGCGGGTGCCGCTTGTTTCATCGCATCGTCGTTCTTGCGCGTACGTCCGTCGAGCGAGTGCATCGGACCGCCTTCGTTGAACTCGATGTCGGTGCGGGTGATTTCGCCGGAACCCTTTTCGCCGGTCACGGAGTGGACAACGTACGAGAACACGAGACTCAGCACGATCGCCGCGACGATGCTGACGAGCGTGTAGCTCGATGCCTGCTCGCGCGGGCATTTCATCATCACCGGCAGACCGATGTGAAAGAGGTAAATGCTGTACACGCCGCCTACGAGTGGGATCAACACGCCGATCAGCGGCACGATCTGGCCGAGACCCGCAACCCACGCGGCAGTGAATGCATAGGCGGTCAGCTTGAACGCCTGCGAGAGGTTGCGCTGGGCACCGAACGTCGGCGCCAGCGTGTCGACGATCATCGCAATCGTGTAGACCTGCGCGAGTGCGAGGAGGTAGCCCACCACCATACCGGCGAGGCCCGCGCCGACCCCGACCCACATCGTTCCGATCAGCGGCACGTCGAAGCCGATCAGGCTGACCTTGATGAAGCCGAATAGGGCCGGTATGGCCGCGAGTACCGCCACGTAGCGCTGGTAGAGCTCCGCGATGGTGGCACGCTCATCGGCGATGATCGGCCATTCCGTATCCGGCGAAATCAGAATCGCCTTCACGCGTTCGACCCATTCGTGGATGGTCCCGTTCGCCACTCTTTCGCCACCTGTTGAGTGCGGCCGTCACTCTAGCCTAAACACGAAGCCGCATGGATACTCGGCCGCCCGTTAGAGAGGTGGCGACAAGAATGGCGGGATCCTGGATCGATGCGGCGGCGGTGCCCGGGTACCTGAAGCCCGGAACGCGCGTATACGTGGGCGGCTCTTCCAACGAACCCACCGGACTGCTCGATGCGATCGCTGCGCAGCCCGCGTCCGCGGCGGGTGTCACGTTCGTGCAGTTTCCGCTGGCCGGCTTGAATAACCGCGACCTTTCGGCGCTGCACCCCGACGCGCGGCTGGAGTGCTTCTTCATGGCGCCGCAGCTCGCAGACGGACTTTCGCAGGGGCGAGTCGCGTTCCTCCCGATGCAGATGCGCGCCGTGTTCGACTACGTTGCCGGGCAGGCGTTCGATGTTGTATTGCTGCAAGCCGCATTTGGCCGCGACGGGCGGCTGCGGCTCGGCCCGAACGTCGATTTCGCGGCGGCTGCAATGGCGAGTGCGCGGGTTCTGATCGCGGAGGTCAACGCAGCCGTCGTCGCGCCCGCGGGGTGTCCGTTGGTGCCCGAAGGCCGCTTCGACGCACTCGTGCGCACGCGCCGTGCGTTGACGCCGTTCGGCGGTGGTGTGCCCGACGATGCGGCGCACCGGATCGCCGCGCACGTCGCGGCGCTGGTCCGCGACGGCGATTGTATACAGACCGGCATCGGCGCGATTCCGGCCGCCATTCTCGCGGCGCTCGTAATCAAGAACGATCTCGGACTACATTCCGGATTGATCGATGACGGTGGGATGGCGTTGATCGAGCGCGGTGTCATGACGGGGCGCGCGAAACCCATCGATCGCGGCGTGCACGTTGCCGGCATGGCGCTCGGATCCGCCGCTTTGCTCGATTGGTTGGCGGATAGACCGGACGTTGCGTTTCGCGGCGCTGACCACACGCATGAAGTCGGTGTGATTCGCGACATTCCGAATTTCGTGTCGATCAATTCAGCCGTCGAGATCGATCTGTTCGGTCAGGTGAACGCGGAGAGCGTTGCGGGCAAACAGATTTCCGGCACCGGCGGATCGGTCGATTTCATGCGCGCGGCGAAGGCGTCGAAGGGTGGGCGATCGATCGTTGCGATGACGGCTACCGCGCGGGGCGGCAGCGTGTCGCGGATCGTGCCGCGCGTCGAACTGGTGACGGCGTTGCGTACGGACGTCGATCTCGTGGTCACCGAATACGGCGTTGCCGCGCTGAAGCACGCGTCGTCGCGCGCGCGCGCGGACGCACTGATCGAGATCGCCGCTCCCGGCTTTCGTGACGAGCTGCGGCAACAAATTCGACGTTCATGAGCCCGTATCGCGGCGCAGTTCAAATGGCTGCCTATACTGGTTCTGGCAGTGGTTTTGGCACGGCTTTCGCACCGTAACAAACGGCACCAGGATTGCGCGGGGTTTCGGCTCCCCAAGCTGACACTCCGCGTCGCATTTCGACGAAGGAGGCGCGTAATGGACTACGTAGGATTGGACCCCACGGTGGGCCTCGAGTGTGGTGGTTGCAAACACATCGTGCGGTTGCCGTATAGCGACTTGCTGACGAAGGTCATCGACCTCGCGCCGATGAGTTGTGACGGTTGCGGACACGCGGTCGAACACGACTGGACGACGATCAACATCGTCCAGAACATCATCCGCCGCAGAATGCGCGAAGCGCAGAAAACCGAACGCCAACAGTCGGTTCCACGCTTGGTCCGTTGAGACACAAGGACACATAAGTGGGTCAGAGTGCCTTTTGTAGCGCGAAAGGCACTCTGACCCACTTATCCCGTGGAGCTACGCCTCTCCATCGCCGTCAGCACGAACGCATATTCTTCCGCGACCTCGCGCAGCGAATCGTAGCGTCCGGATTTGCCCGCGTGTCCGGCGCCCATGTTGGTCTTCAGCAACAGCACGTTGTGATCGGTCTTCAGTGACCGCAGCTTCGCCACGTACTTCGCTGCCTCCCAGTAAGTCACCCGGGGATCATTCAGGCCGGCCGTGACGAGCATCGGCGGATAGCCCTGGCTGCGCAGTTGATCGTACGGCGAATACGCGCGGATCGAATCGAACGCCGCTTTGTCTTCCACCGGATTGCCCCACTCGGGCCACTCCAGCTTCGTCAACGGCAGCGTGTCGTCGAGAATCGTATTCAGCACGTCGACGAACGGCACATGCGAAACGACGGCGCCCCACAGCTGCGGTGCATCGTTCGCAACGGCACCTGTCAGAGTGCCTCCCGCACTGCCGCCCGATGCGATCAGCCGGCCCGCGCCTGTGTAGCGTTGTTGGATCAGGAATTCCGCCGCGTCGACGAAGTCGTTGAATGTGTTTGTCCGTTGGTCGAGTTTGCCCGCCTCGTACCATGCGTAGCCGAGCTCGTCGCCGCCGCGGACGTGGGCGATGGCATAGGCGAAACCTCGGTCCAGCAGCGACAGTCGCGCGCTGGAGAAGCTCGGCGACATCGCGACGCCGTACGCGCCGTAGGCATAGAGATACAACGGTCGGGTACCGTCGCGTTTGAAATCCTTGCGATACACGATCGAGATCGGCACGTGCGCACCGTCCCGCGCCGGCGCCATCAGGCGTTCCGTTGCGTATTGCAATGCGTCGTAACCCGACGGCACCTGCCGAACTTTGCGGGTGAGCAGCGTGCGCGTCGCGAGATCGTAGTCATAGACCGTTTGCGGCGTGACCATAGAGTCGTATCCGATGCGCAGCACAGCAGTCGAGTATTCGGCATTCGTGCCCAGACCCGCGTCGTACGAACTCTCCGGAAATGCGACGTTGTGTTCGTTTCCCCGGTAGTCGCGGATGCGGATCTGATCGAGCCCGTCGACGCGCTGCTCCAGCACGAGGAAATCGGCGAAGCAGTCGTGGCCCATCAGGTAGTCGCGATCGCATCCCTCGATCACCGTTTGCCAGTTCGATTCCGCCGGATCGTCGGTGGGCGCGCGCGCGAGCCGGAAGTTCTTGTGCGTGTCGTTCGTGCGTATGTAGAAATGCCCGCCGTGGTGCTCGACGTCGTACTCGTGATTCGCGCGTCGCGGCGCGATCAGGCGCGGCGTCACATCGGGCGCGTCGGCCGGCATGAAGCGGACTTCGCTCGTCACATGATCGCCGGCGCCGATCAGGATGAACGCTTCGGAGTGGGTCTTGTCGACGCTGACGAAGAAGGTCCCGCTGGTTTCTTCGTAGACTTCGCGATCGCTCGCAACGGCGGTTCCGAGGCGATGCGATTTCACCAGATACGGCTGCCAGTTCTCCGTGAGCATCACGTAGAACAGCGTGGCATTGTCGTTGGCCCACACGGCGCCGCCGCTCGTGCCCACGACGGTGTCGGGCAACAGGGCGCCGCTCTCGAGGTCTTTGATGCGCAGCGTGTAGCGTTCGGAACCGTCGGTGTCGGTCGTGTACGCCAGATAGCGGCCATCGGGGCTGATATCGAGGCCGCCGAGACTGAAGTAGTCCAGGTCCTGCGCCAGCGCCGGTTCGTCCAGGAACGTCTGCACGTCTTCGGGTTTACCGACCGGCCACCGAGCCCAGAGTCTGTACTGCGCGTCGTCGGCATAGCGCCATTGATATTCGTAGCGACCGTCTTTCCACGGCACCGCCGCTTCGTCGGGTTGTTGGCGCGCCTTCAACTCCGCGAACAATCGATCGATCAGCGGTTCCTGCGGCGCCATCACCTTATCGAAATAGGCGTTCTCCGCTTCGAGGTAGCCGAGAATCTCCGGGTCGACAACGTCGGGGTAGCCCGGGTCTCTCAGCCATTGATAAGGATCTTCGACGGTGATGCCGTGCTGCGTAAACCGATGGGGCTTGCGCGGTGCAACCGGCGGCGTCGCATCGCTTCTGAAAAGCCCGGTCAATCGGGCAGTCCGAGCACTCGCTTCGCGATGATGTTGCGCTGGATCTCGTTCGAGCCGGAATAGATCGACGCGGCGCGTTCGCCCAGGAACGTGCGCATGCCTTCGATCTCGTCTTCGGCGAAATCGGCGCCGCTCCACGCGATGCCGTTGAAGCCGCGCAGTTTCACCAGCAACGCGGAGCGTTCCTGTTGCAGTTCGGTGCCGTACATTTTGAAGATCGACGTCGCCGGGCCGGGCGTTTTGCCTTCGCTCGATTCTTCGACGGTGCGGCGCTGCGTCAGACGAAACACGCGCGAGTTCATGCTGTGACGAATCACTTCGGCGCGCAGCGCCGAGTCGGCGAGCTTACCGTCGCGCGAACCGACGTAGGTCTTTGCGACTTCGGTGACGCTCGGACCCGCATCGCGCGGACCGCCGCCGATCAACGCCGACATGCCGGAACGCTCGTGCTGCAGCAACCGCTTGCCGACGGTCCAGCCCTTGTTCGCTTCGCCAACGAGATCTTCCTTGCGCGCGATCGCGTTGTCGAAGAACGTCTCGCAGAACGGCGACGTGCCGCTGATCAGGCGGATCGGCTTCACGGTGACGCCGGGTTGGTCCATCGTCAGCAGCACGAAGCTGATGCCGTCGTGTTTCGGCACATCGGGATTAGTGCGGACGAGCGCGAACATCCAGTCCGCGTATTGCGCGCCGGACGTCCAGATCTTCTGGCCGTTGATCAGGAAGTGATCGCCGCGGTCTTCGGCGCGCGTGCGCAGGCTCGCGAGGTCGGAACCCGCGCTCGGTTCGCTATAACCCTGACACCAGCCCACTTCGCCGCGCACGATCGGCGGAATGTGGCGGCGCTTCTGGTCTTCGGTGCCGAGTTCGAGCAGCGTCGGGCCGATCATCGAGGTGCCCATGCCCATCAACGGTGTGCGCGCTTCGATACGGCGCATCTCTTCGACCAGCACGATGTACTGCTCTTTGGTGAGTCCGCCGCCGCCGTACGCTTTCGGCCACATCGGCGCGGTCCAGCCTTTCTCGGCCGTCCGCGTGAGCCACGAACGCGTGTCGGGACTTTCGATTTTGATCTTGGTGCTGCCGGTCGGAATCTGCCCGGGCCCGCGCGCACCGGGTGGACAATTCTGTGCGAGCCACGCGCGCGTTTCCGCGCGGAATTCATCGATCGCCGGCATCGTTCGTTCCCCCAATGAAGCGCCCAAGGATCGGGGAACGGCCCATAAAACTCAAGACCACGGTATGATCGCGGCGCATCGATTCAGCACTGTGCAGATCACCATGACAACCTTCGCAAAACCCCTGGCGCAAACGCGTCGTACCGAAATCGCTCTGCGCGACGAGCGCGTCGCGCTAACGTGGGCCGACGTCGACGATGCGCTGAATCGCGTCGCGAATGCGCTGCTCGCGGAGGATCTCGGCGCGAGCAAACGCATCGCGGTGTACGCAGAGAACGGCGTTGAAACGGCGTTTGCGAATCTCGGCGGGCTGCTCGCGGGCGCATCCGTCGTGCCGGTGAACTTCCATCTCAACGCGGAGGAAGCGGCGTACATCCTCGCCGACTCCGATACACGGGTGTTGTTCGTCGGTCCGGAAACCGTCGAACGCGGTCTAGCGGCGGCGCGCCAAACCGGTGTGCGAAAAGTAGTCGGCTTTCGCTGCGCAGCGCAGCCGGGGCTGATTGCCTGGGACGACTATCTGGCTTCGGCGAGTTCTGCGGAACCGCCAACGGATCACGCGCCGCTACCGAATCTGCTGTACACGTCCGGCACCACCGGGCGGCCGAAAGGCACCGAACTGCCGCCAACGATGTTCGCGGGGGGCGCGACGGTTGGCGAGCACCTCGAGAACATGAAGAAGAATGCGTTCGCGCAATTCGGTACACATCTCGTAGTCGGGCCGATGTATCACACCGGGCCGTTGTCCGGCGCACGCCTGTTGGCGGCCGGCGTTCCGAGCGTGATCCTGGGGCGCTTCGACGCCGAGAACACGCTGCGCGCGATCGACGCGTACAAGACGCAGACGTCGGTGATGGTGCCGACCCACTTCGTGCGCCTGTTGGCGCTACCTCAGGCGGTAAGGGACAAGTACGACGTATCGTCGATGAAGTACGTCGGACACACCGGCGCGAAGTGTCCCGTGGACGTAAAGCGTTCGATGATCCAGTGGTGGGGTCCGGTTTTTTTCGACGCCTATGGTGCGAGCGAGGTGGGTACCACCTGCGTGATCAACTCGGAAGAGTGGCTCGCGCATCCCGGCTCGGTCGGCCGTGCGATCCCGCCGTTCACCGCGCTGGTTCTCGACGACGACGGCAAGCCGCTGCCGCCGAATACGGAAGGGCGTTTGTATTTCAAGGATGCGACCGGCCGCGGCGTGGTCTATCACAACGATCCTGAGAAATCGAAGGCGGCGCACGTCGTGCCCGGCACGTTCACGCTCGGCGAGATCGGCTACATGGATGCCGACGGTTACGTATTCATCACCGACCGATTCTCCGACATGGTCGTCTCCGGCGGCGCGAACATCTATCCAGCGGAAGCGGAGCAGGTATTGATTGAGCATGCAGCGGTGGGTGACGTTGCGTGCATCGGCGTGCCCCATAACGAAATGGGTGAGGAACTCAAAGCGCTGGTAGTACCTGAAGACCCTGCGAATCCTCCGGACGCAGCCGAGCTGATTGCGTGGTGCCGGGCGCGCTTGTCGCACTACAAGTGTCCGCGCAGCGTCGAGATCGTCGCATCCGTCGGGCGCAACACGATGGGGAAGGTCAACAAACGCGCGCTGCGCGCGCCATACTGGAAAGACGCCGTCGGCTGACGGCCAAGTGAGCTGTCCGATATGTTCGAAGATGCGCCGCAAGATCAGTCGCTCGCCGATCCGTTACCGGCCGATCCGTTCGGTTTACTGCTGCGCTGGATGATCGAGGCGCAGTCGAGCGGCCTGTTGAATCCCGATGCAATGATCGTCGGCACGCTCGACGAGCACGGTGATCCGCGCTCCCGCACGGTGCTGTGCCGCGGTGTCGATACGACGCGCGGCGCGCTTATGTTCTATACGAACCGCGACAGCGCGAAGGGTCGCCAGATCGCCGGGCGCGCGCGGGCGAGCGCGACGTTTTACTGGGATCCCCTCGGACGCCAGATGTGCGCTGCGGGTGTGGTCGAGCCGACGACGGAGGCCGAATCAGACGATTACTGGTCGACGCGGCCGCGCCTGTCGCAACTCGCCGCGCGCGGCA
>JANLUG010000484.1:0-2001 GCA_031363335.1 Gammaproteobacteria bacterium | reverse complement strand
AGCCGCGCGCGTACAACTTTTTGAATTACCTCGGCTCACCACGCGACATCATGACGGTGGCGCACGAAGCCGGTCACGGCGTACACGGCATGCTCGCTGCATCGAAGCAGGGCGCGCTGATGTTCCGCGCGCCGATGGCGTACGCGGAAACCGCATCGATCTTCGGCGAAATGACGACGTTCCGTTACCTGCTGCAGCACACCGCCACCGACGAGCAGAAACTGACGCTGTTGATGGAAAAATCGGCAGATCACATCAACACCGTGGTGCGGCAGATCTCGTTCTCGAACTTCGAGCGCAAAGTGCACATGGCGCGACGCGACGCGAAGCTCACGGTTGCCGATTTCAACGCCGCCTGGATGGATGTGACGCGCGCGTTTTACGGCGAGCCGGGCGCGCTGTTCACATACGAGAACGTCGACAATCTGTGGAGCTACGTCGGCCACTTCCTGCGACCGTTCTATGTCTACGCCTACGCGTTCGGCGAACTGTTCACGCAATCGCTGTTCGCGCGCCGCGAAGACTTCGGCAAAGACTTCGAACCGCTCTATCTGAATTTGTTGCGCGCCGGCGGCAGCCAGAGCGCCGTCGAACTGATGGCGCCGTTCGGGCTAGACCCCCGCGATCCATCCTTCTGGCGGCGCGGCATCGAGGCGAGCGTGTCGACCTGGCTCGATCAGGCCGAGGCGATCTCCGCGCAGATGGGCGTAGCCGTCGCGGCCTAGGCGCCTCGTTGGGCAAACAGCCAGTGCATGATCGACTCCGACGCGTACGTCGGCGTCCAGGAGTCGTGATCAGTGCCCGGCAATTCCGTGTAGTGCACGTAGGCATCGACCGCGCGCAGCGCTTCCGCCATCAGGCGTGAATCGGCCACGGGTACCAGCGAGTCCGCTTCTCCGTGCACGATCCAGATCGGCAGGTCTTTGATCTGCGCCGCCATGCGCTGGTGAGGCGTACCTTCGCCCGGTGGAACGACGCTCGGGCGGTTCGGTCGATCGCCTACAAAACCGCAGATCACCAACGCTGCCGCGAACCGGCCGACGTGATGGTAGGCAAGGTGCCAGCTGCCATGGCCGCCCATCGACAGACCCGTGAGATAGACACGAGTTGTATCGGTGTTGAATTCTTCACAGGTGCGATCGAGCGCGGCAATCGCTGCGTCGCCGGGCGGTCCGGCCCAGAAACTGTCGCGCGGCGCCTGCGGCATGACGACCAGCGCGGGAAACCGTTCCGGGTATCGTCGAATCGCGGTCGCGATGCCGACCGTGGTTTGCAGCAGACCATCGTCGCCCCGCTCGCCCGCGCCGTGCAGAAACAATACGACCGGCCACGCGCGCGACGCGTCGTAGTTCGACGGCACATAGACCTGATACGGATAGCGGGTACCGGCGTGAACGATGCTGCGGTCGAGGAATCCGGTCTGCATTGCGATCTCCTTGCGATTCGAAGCGAGAGTCTATTCCATCCATGATATGGTTACCCGTATTTTAAAAAGTGGGCACCCATATGGCAAAGACGACGATTGACCTGTCGGATGACCTCGCCAAAAAGGCAAAAGCACACGCCGCACGACGCGGCACGACGCTGCGCGCACTGATAGAACAGGGATTGCGCCTGGTCATTCGCGAGGATCGAGGTGCGCCGCGGTTCGTGCTCCGAGATGCGAGCGCTAAGGGCCGTGGATTGCAGAACGAATTCAAGAACAAAGGCTGGGCCCACATCCGTGAAGCGGCATACAAGGATCGCGGCGCGTGATCGCCGTAGACACGAATCTGCTCGTTTACGCACACCGGGGCGACTCGCCGTGGCACCGTCCGGCAGCGGACTGTATCAAAGCGCTTGCCGAGGGCCGAGAAGCGTGGGCGATCCCCTGGCCCTGTCTGCATGAGTTTCTGGCGATCGTCACTCATGCGCGGATTTACGCACCACCGTCCAGCGTCGAACAGGCGGTGGATCAGATCGAAGCCTGGCTGGAGTCACCAACCCTGACGCTGCTCGGTG
>JANLUG010000482.1:0-2557 GCA_031363335.1 Gammaproteobacteria bacterium | reverse complement strand
GACCAGGTGATCATCGGCACGCGCGCGGTGCGCGAACCCGCGTTCCTTGCGGATGCGTGCGCCGCGTTTCCGGACCGCATCCTGCTGGGGCTCGACGCGCGCGACGGCATGATTGCAACAGACGGCTGGGAAGCGACCTCGAGCGAGAAGGCGGTCGAGTTCGCGAAGCGCGTTGCATACCTACGTCTCGCCGGGATCGTCTACACCGACATCGCGCGCGACGGTATGGGCAGCGGGCTCAACGTCGCTGCCACCATCGAACTCGCGGAACAGTCGGGTATTGCGGTGATCGCATCCGGCGGCGTGCGCGATCTCGACCACCTGCGCGAGTTGGCGCGCGCGGCAGCCGCCAGCCGCGGCACGGTGCTCGGCGTCATCACAGGGCGGGCGCTGTACGAAGGGACGCTCGATCTGCGCGGAGCTCAGGCGTTGCTGCAGGCGGCTGCGGCGAACTGACGCTTAGACGAGCGCCGTCTCCACATCCAGAAACGTGCGATCAGCCGCGGCGGGCTTGCTTCAGTTGGCGGACCGCTTCGGCGAGCAATGCGGCGCCATCGTCGTCATCGCTGCCGTCGGCATCCATTTCGACGTCGGGATGAATGCCCTTCGCCTGAATCGAGCGCCCGTTCGGCGTGAAGTACAACGCGGTCGTCAGCTTCAGCGCGCGGTGGTGATCCAGCGGCAACACCGCCTGCACCGATCCTTTCCCGTAACTGGTGGAGCCGAGTACCACGGCGCGTCGATGGTCCTGCAGTGCGCCGGCGACGATCTCCGACGCCGATGCGGAACCCTTGTTGATCAGCACCACGAGCGGTGCACCGCGCAGCAGGTCGGCGCCGGTCGCGAGATAACGCAGATCGGACGACCGCTGGCGTCCTTCGGTGTAAACGATCAGTCCGTCGGCGTCGGTCAGGAATGCATCTGCGACATCGACCGATGCCTGCAATACGCCGCCGGGATTGTTGCGTAGATCGAGCACCAGACCCTGCAGAGGACCGTGTTCCCGCTGCAACGCTTCGATTGCCTTCACCAGTTCCGGCCCGGTGCCGGTCTGGAATTGCGAGATCCGCACGTAGCCGTAACCCGGTTCGAGGTAGCGGCTGCGCACGCTGTCGATGTCGATCGTCGCGCGCTTGATCGAGAAATCGAGGTCGCCGCCGTCGCGGCGGACAGCGAGTTGAACCAGCGTTCCGGCTTCGCCGCGCAGCGCGTCGGTCACTTGATCGAGCGTGCGGCCAAGTAGCGGCTCGGTATCGATGCTGATGAGTTCGTCGCCGGCATATAGACCCGCGTGTTGTGCAGGCGTGTCGTCGATCGGCGCGATGATCCTGAACGCGCCCTGATCGAGGGTCACCTCCACACCGATGCCGCCGAAGTGTCCCGTCGTCTGTTCGGTAAGGCTGGCGAGCGCGTGCTCGTCGAGAAACACGGAGTGTTCGTCGAGGCTGCTCATCACGCCGCGGATCGCGTCGTCGAGCAGCTGCGTTTCGCTGCGCGGCTCGACGTAGTTGTCGCGTACCTCGGCGATCACTTCGGCGAACGTGTGCACGTCGGGTGTGGTTGTTGCGACCTCATCGCGCTCGAGCAACGTGTGGCCCATGAGACCGATCAGAACGCCGCCCAGCCCACACGCCAGCGGCAGGTGCCAGCGCGGTCGTTTGTGTTGTTCCGAGTTCAGATCGTCCATATCGAATACCGATCACATCCGTTCGTTGTGCGCGCCGATGAGCGCGCGACCATCAGCGCCGGGACAGCCATGCGAGCGGATCGGTGGCCGTGCCCTTGCTGCGGATCTCGAAGTACAGTCCGCTTTCGCTCTGTCCGCCACTGCGCCCGGCCGTGGCGATCGTCTCGCCCGTGTCCACCTTGTCGCCGACCTGCTTATAGAGGACGTCGGAGTGAGCATACAGACTCATGAATCCGTCACCGTGATCGATGATCGTTAATAGACCAAAACCTCGCAGCCAATCCGCAAACGCGACGCGACCCTGATGCACCGCGCTGACCGGCGCGCCTTCGCGGGTGCCGATGAAGATGCCCTGCCATTTCAGCAGGCCGCCTGAACGGTCGTCGCCGAAACGGTGTGCCAGCTTGCCGGCGGCCGGCCAGGGCAGCTTGCCTTTGCTGCGGGCGAAGGTAGTCGCTTCCGCTTTCTGCGCGCGGCGCTGCAATTCGGCGATTAACGATTCGAGGCGGCTGCGGTCTTCCGCTAGTCGCGAGCGCTCCTGCGCCTTGCCTTTCATCTCGGTATTGAGCGAAACCAGCAACCGTTCGCGGCCGTGTCGTTTCGATCGCAGTTCGTCGCGCTCGCTGTCGAGGTTGCGCTGCTGATCTGCGAGTGCCTGTTCGCGCACCCGCGTTGCGTCGGCGTTTGTCTCGATCTCGCCCAGTGTCTGCTGATATGCGGCGAGCGCCTCGGTGCGCGCTGCAGAGAAATAGCGGTGGTAGTGCACCATCCGGTCGAGCTGCTCGGGGTTCTGCTGATTGAGTACGAGCTTCAGGAAGTCTTCGCCCGACAAGCGATACGCGGCGGCGAGATGGCTCGCGATGAGTTTTG
>JANLUG010000452.1:0-3778 GCA_031363335.1 Gammaproteobacteria bacterium | reverse complement strand
GGGCTGCCAGGCCCGGCGATGATGAACATGTTGGGATATCCGGCCACGCCCAGGCCGAGGTAGTTCTTCGGTCCCGCCGCCCACTTCTCCGCAAGCGGCATGCCGCGCTTGCCGCGGATGTCGATCTTCATGACTGAGCCGGTCATCGCGTCGAAACCGGTCGCGAATACGACGGCGTCGACCGCGTAGTCGCGATCGCCTACGCGCAGGCCTGTCGCCGTGATCCGGTCGATCGGCGTGCGGCTGACGTCCACCAGCGTGACGTTCGGGCGGTTGTAGGTTTCGTAGTAGCCCGTGTCGACACACAGCCGCTTGCAGCCGACCACCGTTTTTGGACACAACAATTCCGCCACGGCCGGATCGCGCACGGTGGAGCGGATTTTCTGACGGATGAACTCGGCCGCGGTGTCGTTGGCGCTTTTGTCGGACAGGAAGTCGCCGAACGATCCATAGAATCCCAAGCCGCCGCGCGCCCACCGCGCTTCGTAAACGGCGCGGCGCTCTTCGGCGCTGACCGCAAGCGCAGATCCCTCGTTCGCATCCAGAATGAAGCCATACCCCGTCTGCGCGTTGCGCTGCCGGAATTCCCTGTAGTTCGCTTTCACACGCGCGAGTGCGACCGGATCGACCGGGCCGTTGTGCGCCGGAATCGAATACGTGGCCGTGCGTTGAAACACGAACAGCTGCTGCGCCTGCTTGGCAATCTCCGGGAACGACTGGATCGCCGACGAGCCGGTGCCGATCACCGCCACGCGTTTGCCGGTGAAATCCACGCCGCCGTGCGGCCAGCCGCCTGTGTGATGCCAGCTGCCCCTGAAGTCGCTGAGCCCTTTGAAATCCGGCACGTTCGTGGACGACAGACATCCCGACGCGAGAATGAAGAACCGCGCGCTCGCCGCGCCGTTGCTCGTGGCCACCTGCCAGCGACCGCCGGCGTCGTCGAAATGCGCCGACAGCACGCGCGTGTTCAATTGGATATCGCGTTTCAGATCGAAGCGTTCGGCCACGTGGTCCGCATACCGCAACAGTTCGGGCTGGGTCGCGTAACGTTCCGACCATTGCCACTGTTGTTGCAGATCCTCGGAGAACTGGTACGAGTACTCGAGGCTCTCGACGTCCACGCGCGCGCCGGGATAGCGATTCCAATACCACGTTCCGCCGACGCCGCTGCCGGCCTCGAACACGCGTGCCGTGAGCCCGAGCTCGCGCAGCTTGTACAGCATGTACATGCCGGCAAAACCCGCACCGACCACCACTGCATCCAACGCCTGCGCCTGGCCCGCCGCTGCGGTGCCGTGCGCCGCAGAACCTGTACTACTGGACATCGACCTTCCCCCGTTTTGGCAATCGCAACACCGACTGTACCAGTCAGCGGCAGACGACGCGCCCCGCGTCGCGCGCGCACATATCCGGCCAACCGGCTTTGTCCCAGAAATCGATCAGCCCCAGTTTCGCCATCAGCGTGACGAAGCGTGCATCCTGGCGCAGCGGGCGACCCGTGCGGCTGAAGAACACTTCGATGTCGAACGGTTCTCCGCTCGCAACGACGTCACGCATGGCGGAATAAAAGCCATCGGCATCGCCGATGAAGAACAGCGCGCCGACATACATCGAAACGCTCAGCTTGCCGGCGGTGTAGTCGCGCCCCAGCGCGTCGAGCGCCGCGCTCGTTGAGCCCGTCTTGGCCATTGCCGCGAATACGGGTTCGATCCACTGCGCGCTTTGGCCGCGACTCAGCTGTGTCTCCGTGAGCGACGCGCGGGCGTCTCCGAACCTGCCCTCGCTGAGCAGGAATGCGATCCAGGCTTCCGGTAGCCCGGGACCCTGAATGCCCACCTCGGACGCAACGGAAAAGTGATCGTCGGCTGCTTGTCGGTCGTTGATCCAGAGGCTGACCACGCCGGCGCGCTGGTTCGCCACCGGCGACAGCGGATCGGCTGCGACCGCTGCTTTTGCGGCGCGCTCGGCGCGTTCGATCCAACCGATGCTGGCGAGGTACTGCGAATACCATTGCAGCAGGTCGGAATCGTTGGGGCTTGATGCAATCGCCCGCTCGAAATCGTCCTGCGCGGCTTGCCATTCGCGCGATCGGAAATGCACGAACGCGCGTACGCCGAGCGCATGCGCTGTGCCTTCGCCAAGCGATTCGGCGCGTTCAGCGGCGGCGAGCGCCAGAGGCTGGGCCGCTTTTTCAGAGCTGCCGGCGTAGCTCGGCTGCAATGTGTACGCCTCCGCAAGGCCGGCATAAGCGCGACCGAAGTTCGGATCCCGCGCGATGGCCTGCTGAAAAAGATCGATCGCACGCGTCAGCTTCGCGGCGCCGCGTTGCCGCATCTGGTGGTTCGCGCGCAGGAACAGCGTATATGCCTCGATGTCCTGCGTCGGCGGCGCGCTCAGACGCGCGCCCGGTGTCAGCGTGCCGACCAGGCGACCGGCGATCGCAGTGGATATCTGGTTCTGCACCTCGAAGATATCCGACATGCGCCGATCGTAACTCTCCGACCATTCCTGCATGCCGGTGTTGGCGTCGATCAGCTGGGCGGTAATGCGCAGGCGATTACCGTCGCGCCGCACGCTGCCCTCGAGCACCGAACCCGCATTGAGTTTCCGCCCGATCGCGCGGATGTCTTCGCCGGTCTCGCGGAACGCGAAGCTGGAAGTCTTCGCAACGACGTGGATCCCCGCCACCCCGCCGAGCGCATGCATGATCTCCTCGGACAACCCATCGCCGAAGAACTCGTCGTCGGAAACCTCTGACAGACCCGCGAAGGGGAGAACCGCGACGTGTTTTCGATCGAGTGCTTCGGCCGGTGCTGTGCGCGGGATTACAAACAGCAGTGCGCCGGCAGCAACGAGAACGGCTACCAGCACCAGCAGCCAGCGCAGACCGCGTGGCGTGGCGAATCGAATCGGTTTCGCGAGCTCGAGCGCAAACGCATCGGACGGCTCCGGCGCCGCTATCAGCGGAATCGCGGCGACGGCCGCCGGTTCGTGCAGCGGCCGCACGTTCGCGATGAGCCGGTAGCCGACGCGAGGGATCGTGAGCACGTAGTTCGGGTCCTTCGCGTTGTCGCCCAACTGCGAGCGCAGGATCGAGATATCGCGCGACAGCACCTCGTCGGAAACGACGCGTCCGCGCCACACCTCATCGGCAAATTCGTCGCGGGTCACGACCTGGCCCGCCCGTTGCGCCAGATGCACCAGAACCGCCATGACCTTCGGCTCCACCCGCACCGTGGTGCCGTCCTTGACCAGCGCAAGCCGCGTCGGGTAGACCTCGAAGTCTCCGACGCGGAAGCCGCCGTCGAACTGAATCGGCTCTCCCCCTTCGATCTCCATCGTTTTCCGCTCGCGTGACGCAGCCGTCAAACATACTGATTTACCTGATCCTTAACACCACCTAAGGCTTTTGACGACAAACCGAAGCGAACCCTCAGGACCCCCAACGACACGTCCCCTACGGTGGCTCTCGATCAAAGAGACCGATCGAAGAGATGTTCCGGAGGTTCCATGGCGATACTCGTGATTCTCGTATTGACGCTTCTGTGGCTCGCGGTCTGGTTCTTCGCGCCACGCCCGCACAACGTCCGCCGACGGCGCTGGTGGGTCGCCCTGCTGCTCAGCCTGCTGCAGTTCGGGTGCACATCGGTGCAGCGCGTGGACGCGTCGCCGGAAGATCTGCAGACCGATATTCGTTCAGGCAAATACCTGCAGACCGCCTGAGCCGACACCGGCTGGCCCCATCCGTCCGCATCGAATACGCTCAGCGCCCCAGCGG
>JANLUG010000448.1:0-1895 GCA_031363335.1 Gammaproteobacteria bacterium | reverse complement strand
CGCTGACGCGCGCCTCGACCGCGATCTTCTGCAGCGCGCGTTCACGTTCGCCGGAGTGTATTGCGGTGGCGACGATGAGCTGGTGCGCAGCGGCGTCGAATTCGCCGATCTGATGGCAGAGCTGCGCATGGACGCGGCGTCCATCGGTAGTGGTCTCGTGTATCGCTGCATAAGAAGCGGTCACGCAACTGCGGCTGATCTGGAGCGTGAGGTCGATGCCGAAGTGGGCCATCTCGTCGCCGATGTCGAGCGCGTCGGAACCGTCAGCCTGCTCGAACTGACGAACCCGCCGTTGCTCGCGCGCGAAGCGCGCGACCAGGTTGATAACGTGCGCCGCATGCTCGTTGCGATGATCGACGATGTCCGCGTCGCGATCATCAAGCTCGCCGAACGGATCATCGTGCTGCGCGGTGCCAAGAGCGACCCGCCGGCGCGGCAACAGCGGGTGTCGAAGGAGGCGCTGGAAGTGTTCGCGCCGTTGGCAAACCGGCTCGGCATCTGGCGGCTGAAGTGGGAGCTCGAGGATCTGGCATTTCGATACCAGAATCCCGATGAGTACCGTCGCATCGCCGTGCGCCTCGACGGTAAACGCATCCATCGCGAAGAGGATGTCACCTCCGTTGCATCGATCCTCGAGGCCGCACTCACGCAGGAGGGCATCGCGGCTGAAGTTCACGGGCGCGCGAAGCACATCTACAGCATCTGGCGGAAGATGGACGCGAAGAACATCGACTTCGACCACGTCTACGACATTCGCGCGCTGCGCGTCGTCGTATCGTCGATTCGCGATTGTTATACGGCGCTCGGCGTCATCCATACGCGCTGGCGCCACGTGCCGCGCGAGTTCGACGATTACATCGCGAACCCGAAAGACAACGGCTACCGCTCCATACATACCGCCGTCGTCGGACCTGATCAGCGCACCGTCGAGATTCAGATTCGCACGCGCGAAATGCACCGCGAAGCCCAACTCGGCGTCTGCGCGCACTGGGCGTACAAGACCGAGTCAGGCAAGTTCGATGCGTTCTATACCGAGAAGCTGAGTTGGCTGCGTGAGGTGCTCGCGTGGCACGAAGAGGTCGGCGGCTTTGTCTCGGTTGGTCGCGAATTGCGTTCCAACATCGAAGACGGCCGCATCTACGTCTTTACGCCGGCGGGACACGTGCTCGATCTGCCTGACGGCTCGACGCCGGTGGACTTCGCCTATCGGGTGCACACGCAGATCGGTCAACGTTGTGTCGGTGCGCGTGTCGACGGCGAAGCGGTGCCGTTGAACGTTCGTCTCGCGACCGGGCAGCGTGTCGAAATCATCACCGACGATCGATCGAAACCGAATCGCGACTGGCTCGACCAGAACCTCGGCTACGTTCGCACCGCGCGTGCGCTCGCGAAGGTTCAGGCGTGGTTCCGTTCGCTCGGTCGCGATCAGAACATCGCCGCGGGCCGCGCGATGCTCGAGACCGAGTTCGGCCGTCTGGCAATGCCGATGGATCCGATCGAACTCGCCGCGCGGCAAGGATATCCCGACGCCGACGCGTTGTGCCTCGCGGTGGCAATAGGTGAGCGGCAGTTGCTGGATGTCGTCGCGGTGTTCAACGACGTTGCGCTGCCGCCGATCGCGACCATCGACATCGCCTGCGCGGATCGATCCGGTATGTTGCACGACATCACTGCGGTGTTGGCGGAGCAGGACGTGTCGATGGTCTCGATCCAGGCGACCTCCGATGCGAAAGCGAATACTGCTACCATTCGATTGGGCGTGGAGATTCGCGATCTACTCGGTTTGGCCACGTTGCTCGATCGGATTTGTCGCGTGAACGGCGTCGCTCGGGTGCAGCGCCAAATCGAAGCGTGAACCAAAACACGAGCCTCACCAGGGCGGGGTATAGAGGAGT
>JANLUG010000678.1:0-9289 GCA_031363335.1 Gammaproteobacteria bacterium | reverse complement strand
CGCGGGGCGTGTTCGGGCACTTGTCGAGGTAGTCAGGCACGCCGTCGCCATCGCTGTCGAGCGGGCATCCGCGGCTATCCACGGCAACACCGGCCGGGGTGTTCGGGCAAGCATCGCTGCCGTCCGGGACGCCGTCGCCATCGGAGTCGACCACTTTTGCGACCACCGGGGCGGGCGCGGGCTCTTCAATCCGACCGAATTTGAAAACAACACCCACAGCAGCCCACGGCTGCAGTTTTTCGGCATCGTTCAGATACAGACCGCGGATGTCAGCGCGGAACGCCATCCGCTTGCTGGTACCGATATAGGTACCGACGCCGAAGTTATATTGGTTCTGCGTGCTGGTCTTGCCGTTGCCAAAGTTGTCGCGATCGTATCCACCGCGACCACCGCCCACCGTTACGAACGGCGTAAACCATTTCGGTCCGGGCATCAGGTACTGGATGTTGGCAGCCCAGCTGTCAATCTGGCCTTTGCCGCCCGGAGGATTCTTCAGGTCGGGTTGATGGTTATCGTATTCGGCTTCCATCGCCCAGTTTTCGAGGAACGACCAGCCCAGAGCGATGCCCGGTCCCGTGGAGGAGTCGTCGTAGCCGAGTTTGCCCGGCGGATCGTAGTAGGTCAGCATCGGGTGGACGTAGAACTGACCTTTGACCGGACCGGAGTCGCCGGCCCAAACGCTCGCCGCACTGCACAGCGCGACGACAGAAATCAAAAACCTCAAGCGGCTGCTCACTATGGTGTGCTCCTCTCTTTCATCTGGGGGTAGTCCCTTTATCAGCCTTACCAACGACGCACTAAGGCTGTGCTTTATTTTTCGGGACCCGTAGGTTAGGCGAATGCCCAGATGTTGTACAGCCGCCCGGAAATAATTCCGATACAGGTGCTACTCAACGGATACGCGGGCCAGCAGCCGTGTCAAGCCCACGAGGGATCGTGTCTAACGAGGCGTATCGGCCGTGCGCCCGACCCTCATGATGAGCTGCGTCGCGGTACGCCGAGCGAAAAAAAACCGCTGAGCCTTGGAGGTTTCAGCGGTTTGTAGGACCTAAGAGAACAAGGTCTCAAGGGGATAGAGATTGCCTCATGGGGTGAAGCCAAACGACTTGCGTCACTCGACTTCGAGGCCAGTGTGCCGAATAGCTGTTTCCCTCGAATGTCGACGCTGCGGATTTTTGTGACATTTTGTTTCACCGCGGCGACCATCGCGATGTGCGAATTCACCGGCAGATCGTCAGCACCGCATCGGTGCCGCCGCCATCACGACCGCGGATCTCGATCGTCCAGCCGTGCGCCTGACACAACTGTTGGACGATGGCGAGCCCGAGGCCGCTTCCGCCCGTACTCTGACTGCGTGATCGATCGAGGCGGAAGAAGGGTTGGAAGACCGCTTCGCGACTATCGGCGGGAATGCCGGGTCCGCGATCGACGACATGAATCTCGACGGACTTCTCCGAGTCGACAGTCACCTCCGGTGTGCCGGCACCATGCTGCCGGGCGTTCGCGAGCAGATTCTGCAGTACGCGACGCAACGAACCGACTGCGACGGGACGCCGTGACGTACCGTTTCCGCGCCATTGCACGTGGACGGCATCGTCGATGCCTGCAACGATTTCGTTGAGATATGCGTGCAAATCCACCTCCTGTGCGATCTCGCCTGTGCCGCGCGCGAAGCGCAACGCGTCACCGATCAGCCCGTCCATCACGGTGAGGTTGCGGTCGAAACGCTCGATCAGTTTCGGATCGACGTCCGGCGGCAGCAACTCAAGCGCAAGGCGCATGCGCGCCAACGGTGTGCGCAGGTCGTGCGAGATCCCGGCGAGCAACGTCGTTCGATTCGAAAGCAACGTCGCAATTTCACGCGCCATGGTGTTGAAGCTGCGCGCCAGCGTGACGAGTTCGCTCGGACCGCTCTCCGGTAATGGCACGAATTGTTCGCCGCCGCGAAACGTCTCGGCGAGTTGCGCCGCGCGCACCAGCGGTCGAGCGATGCGCTGCACGATGAGCAGCGACGTTCCAAATACGATCGCGGCGCCCATGACCACGATGATCAAGCCGACATTGAGCGGTTGGATGTCCTTGCGATTGGGCGACAGTCCGATCTGCATCGTGTAGCCGCCCATCGGCACGTTGGCCCAGATCAGGTCGTCGCCCTGCATCAGCCTGACGTCCGTACCGAGGCGCTCACCGAGCTTCGCCTGCAGCAGATCGAGGTACGACATGCCGAGATCGGCCGGCGGCAGATCGCGCGCCTGCGGAGAAATGATCAGATCGTGGTTCTGTGCGAGTTCGAGTTCGAAATACGGCCGCGCGTTCGGCGGCAGTTCCACCCAGGTCTGCGCGGATAGCACGAGCAGCGCCGCCTCATCGTCGGCGGAACGCTCCGCGATCGGGCGGATCACGAATGTGTTCAAGGCGAGAATTGCAGTGGCCGCGATGGCGATGGCGCTGACAGCGAGCACCAGGGTCGTTCGAACGAGCAGAGAGGCCGCGCGCGTCATGGCGACGCCGGAAGGCTATGCGCCCTCTGGGCAGAACATATATCCCTTGCCCCAGATGGTCTTGATGTAGACCGGCTCCGAAGGGTTCTGCTCGATCTTGCCACGCAGACGTGTGACCCGCACATCGATCGAGCGATCGAACGGCGATCGTTCCGCGCCGGTCAGCAGATCGAGCAGCCGATCTCGATCGAGCACTTTGTTCGGGTGCGCGACGAGGATCACCAGCAGATCGAATTCGCCCGATGTCAGCGATACGGCCTTACCGTCGCGCGACAGTCGATGCGCGTTCAGGTCGAGTTCGAACGCGCCGAAGCGCGTCACGGTTTCCGGTTCCGCGGGCGGGCGGTTCTGCGCGCGCCGCAACACCGCACGGATTCTCGCGAGCAGTTCCCGCGGGTTAAAAGGTTTCGCGATGTAATCGTCGGCGCCGATTTCGAGGCCGACAATGCGGTCGACGTCCTCGCCTTGCGCCGAGACGATGATGATCGGGACGTTGAGCTGGCCCTTCAGACGCTTCGCAATCGACAGTCCGTCCTCACCGGGTAACATCAGGTCGAGGATGATCAGGTCGAACGAGTGCGCCGCGAGCGCCGCATCCATATGGGCGCCGTCTTCGACCGTCTCGACGTCGAACCCTTGCTGCTTGAGATAGGCTTGCGCGAGTTCCCGCAACTCCGCGTCGTCGTCGACGACGAGCAGTCGGGCACGCTCAATGCTCATGGATGCGCGCGCGCGTTGCCGACGTGTATGACCGGTGGCTGCTGAGCAGACGGCGGGGGTGCGGGCGCCTGCGCCTTAACTGCGGGCGCGGTGGTACCGCCATCGACCGGCGGCGTGCCGCCGGCAACGACGCGTTGCTCGAAGCCCAAGCCGAACGGTCTATCGCCGGCGTCTTCGGGCAATGTCTGGTAACGCACCACATGCTCCGTCGTCTCGATGCGCACGAGCGAACCGTCGGGTTGCCTGACGATGCGGCCGTAGCGGCGTTCGGTCTTGATCGTCAAGACGGGCACTTTGCCCGAGTTCGTATGCATGCGTGCCTTGATCTCGGTCAGCAGCGCGCGGCGTTGCTCTTCCGACAGCGACTCCCAGCCGGCTGCCAGTTCCGTCAGTTCACGGTCGGATTTGTCGCCATAAAGAGTGGCGGCATTGACCCATCCGGCCAAGCCAACGCAAGCGGTAACCAAGAGCGCTCGTACGATCACGCGGTTCTGCTTATTCCCAAGCGGTGCAAGTGTCTGCGATCTGCGTTTCCGATGCATGTCGGCGTCGTGGGAAATAGTTACAGTATGTTACGGGTTCGCGATTGAGGGGCGCCGCGAGCGGCGGGCGCCCCAACGCGCTCGTTATACAGCCTCGAACAACCCGGTGGCTCCTTGGCCGCCGCCAATACACATCGTGACCACGCCGTATTTTTTCTTGCGACGCTTCAGTTCGCGCAGCACGAGTCCGGTCTGCCGCGATCCGGTCATACCGAACGGATGGCCGATGCTGATGCTGCCGCCGTTGACGTTGTAGATCTCGTTGTCGATACCGAGTGCATTGCGGCAGTGCAGCGCTTGCGACGCAAACGCTTCGTTCAATTCCCACAGGTCGATGTCTTTAAGCTTCAGACCGGCGTTCTTCAGCAGGCGTGGTACGGAAAAAACCGGACCGATACCCATTTCGTCGGGCTCACACCCCGCCACCGTGAAGCCGCGGAAGATCCCCATCGGCTTGAGACCGAGTTGACCCGCACGCTCGGCACTCATCAGCAGCGTCATCGACGCACCGTCTGAAAGTTGCGACGCATTACCGGCCGTCACTGAGCCATCTTCCTCGAACGCAGGGGGCAGTTTCGCAAGACCTTCCAATGTGGTGTCAGGACGGTTGCATTCGTCCTTGTCGACGACGACTTCGACGAGGCTCTCGGCCCCCGTCTTCTTGTCGACCTGGTTCATCGTGACTTTCATCGGCGCAATTTCTTCGCGGACGTAGCCCTTCTCAACGGCTTTCGCGTAGCGCTTCTGACTTTGCAGCGCGTATTCGTCCTGCGCTTCGCGCGTCACCTGGTAACGCCGAGCCACGACTTCTGCGGTGTTGCCCATCGCCATGAAGATCGCGGGTTTTTCTTCGATCAGGCGCTTGTTCGGCTTTGACTTGCCGGCTTCCTGACGTTGCCGCATCGAAATGGAATCGACACCGCCAGCCATCGCCACGTGCGTCTGACCGGAAGCTATCTGGTTGGCGGCGATTGCGATCGACTGCAAGCCCGAAGAACAGAAACGGTTGATCGACAGACCTGCCGCCGTGATCGGCAACCGCGACAGAACGACCGCGAGACGCGCGATGTTGCCGTCCTGCTCGCCAGTGTGACTCGCGCAACCGACGACGACGTCTTCGATTTCGTCCGGCGCAACTTTCGGATTTCGATCGAGCAGCGCGTTGATGCAATGCGCGAGCATGTCATCGGAGCGCGTCAAGTTGAAACTGCCGCGAAATGCCTTCGCGAGCCCCGTCCGGACATTGTCGACGATGACGACGTCTCTCATGTGAAACCCCTGATTGCTGATGGCCTGTTTGTTTGGACGGCGCCGGCGGTCCGGGCCGAGGGATGCCGGATCTTACCGGGATTCATCCACGGGAGGGAAGGCGCGGCTCGGAGGGGGAGCGGAAAAGGAACGGCGGCGCTGACGCGCCGCCAGGATCACTTCGAACGGGTCGTTCAGCTGCCTTTCTTAGCGGCTGCAGCTGCGTCTTTCGCGCTCTGTGCTGCGGCGCTCGCCGAATCGGCTGCGTTGGATGCAGCGTCGCCCGCGGCGTCCATCGCATTGTTGACGGTGGCAGTCGCGTCGTCGGCCATTTCGCCGGCGGCATCAGCAGCGGAATCCATCGCCTGCGTGGATGCGTCGCCCATCGTCTTGGCGCCTTCGGCCATCGCGTCGGCCGATGCAGATGCAGCGTCTTTCGCGGATGAGGCCGCGTCAGCCGCGGAGTCCATCGCCTTGCTCGCCGCTTCGGTCGCTTTAGTAGCCGATGCGTCTTTGCCCTGACCGCAACCTACCAGAATCGCCAGCATCGCCACGGCGACCAATCGAATCGTGTTACTCATGTCCTTCTCCTGTGGTCTCGTATTTTGATCAACCGCGTATCGTCAGCCCGAGAGGTGCACCCTTCCGAAAACTGATCCCCTGGTCGCCCACCGCGGTGACGCGAGCATACATGAAAAGAACTGAATCGAATATTTGCGCGAGCGGTGCGCGGCAGCACCGTTCAGGCCCGCAAACGTCGCTCGCCATTTGCATCGAAGCGTCGTTCGGACATGATGCACGCCTTGCTCCGAGCGGGCCGCGCGAGTTCCAAATGACACCGACCACATTCGTCATGGGACTGTGTTTCGGCGCAGGCCCGCGCTGGCACGACGGTCGACCGATTTCGAAAGTGGCGGACCTCTGCGCGCTCGACGTCGCCGCTCCTTACGCCGGTGCCGGATTGCCTTGATCAGGCTCAGCTCCATGCATCGCACGTTGCTTGCAGTCATCGCAGCGGTCGCCACAGCCGCGGGCGCCGCACCGGACCCGACCGATGTATCAAATGCCGCGAATGCGCCGACCGAATCCGAAGTGGCCGCCTCTACCGAACTGACGATGATCCAGGCGATCGACCTCGCGCTCGCGCAGAACTTCGCGTTGCTGGCCGGGGCGCAGGACGTTTTGATCGGTGCCGCCGATGTCGCCGCCGCGCGCTCCGAGTTGCTGCCGCATGTCGACTCGTCGCTGCGCGGCAGTCGCATCGACAGCGATCGCGCCGTCGCAGCGTTCGGCCAGGCGCCCGAATATCAGTCGTTTGCGTCGGTGTCGCTGCGCCAGAAGGTGTACTCCGACAAAGCGCTGGCCGGCTATCAGGTGCAGCGGATGCTGGAAGCGTCGCGCGTGAAAGATCAGGAAGCACGCGTGCTCGATACGATTCTCGCAACGGCCGTGGCGTATCTCGACTTGCTGCGCGCGGAGGCATTACTGGAAGTCGACCGCAAAAATCTCAAAGTTACCGAGTCGAACCTGCAGCGTGCTACATCGCGTCTCGAGCTCGGCGTAGGCACACGCTCCGAGATTTATCGTTGGGAGACGGCGCGCGCAAACGCGCAAGGCAACGTCGTCGGCGCGGAGGCAACCGCGAGACAGGCAAAAATCGTTCTGAATCGCACCATGAACGAACCGTTGGGCAATCAATACGCAACCGAAACGCCGTCGCTCGACGCTGCCTACTTCATGGTTTCGTCTCCGGAAATCCGCGCGGAGCTCGCGCGCCCCGGATCGCGCGTGCTGCTGCGCAAATACTTCGTCGACGAAACGTTGCGCGGCGCGCCGGAAATCAAGGCAATGCAGCAACGCCTCGACGCGCAGAACCGTCGTCTGACGACCACGAAACGCGCGTTCTATCTACCGGAGCTCTCGGCGCAGGCGAGTCTCGATCAGGAACTCGGTCGCAGCGGCGACGGCACCGAGCAGGTCGACTTTTCGAAACTGTTCCCTGGTGCGCCGGGTGGTGTCGCGGACAAGACGAACTGGGCTCTCGGCGTAGAAGCGCGATTGCCGCTCTATCAGGGCGGCGCGCGCACCGCCGAGCGGGATCGCTCGCAAGCCGAACTCGATCAGGAGCAACTGCGCTACGACGAATTGCTCGTCGATCTGCAATCCGGCGTTCTACAGCAGACGCTGTCGACCGAAGCCCGCTTCGACCAGATCGGTTATTCCAACACCGCCGCCACCGCCGGCCACAACAATCTCGAACTCGTTACCGAGGCTTACGGACGCGGCGTGATGACGGTGACGGACCTCGTCGACGCGCAATTCTCCGCCTTCAATGCCGATCAGAACGCCGCCAACGCCGTTTACGACTTCCTGATCGACTACCTGCGCCTGCAGCGTTTCACCGGACAGTTCGATATCGTCGCGAGCGAAGCGGATCGCAATACGATGAAGGAACGGTTGCGCAACGCGCTGGCGCGCTAGTCGAGTCAGCCTGAGTCCGGTCGTTGGCGGATTGCGAGGCACAACGCCTCGAGCGCGGCCCGCAACGATTGCGACAATTCGGGATCGGCGACAATCGCGGGTGCATCGAGACTTCTTCCAAGCAACGGCACCGTGATCGATGCCTCGTTGACGAAGCACCCGGACATCGTCGTCAACGTGGTGCGAAGCGATTCGAATGCATACGTGGAACGCGATGAAGCGCTCAGCAACGCGACAGGTTTGTCGACGAACTCCGAACCGCTGACGAGCCAGTCGAGGGCGTTCTTCAAAGACCCCGGCACGCCGCGCGCATATTCCGGGCTCGAGATCAGCAACCCGTCGGCGCGCGCCAACCGCCGCTTCAGATCCATCACGGCGCCCGGTTCCGTCGATTCGAGATCGGGATTGAAATGCGGCAGCCGATCGAGCCCGTCGTAAAGTTCGACTGTCACGTCGGCCGGCGCAAGCGACGCCAGCGCGATCAGCAGTTCGGTATTCGTCGAGCGACTGCGCAGGCTGCCGGAGATCGCGAGAATGCTCAGCTTCGTCAAGCGGCAACTCTCATGCGTTTTCCATCAACCGTTCCGCTCAGGTTCGAACGACGGCGACACGTCAACGCTTGCCGCGCATCGCTTCGAGCATCATCGACACTTTCTGCTGCAGTTCGGCGATCTTGGTCTTGAGTTCGCGCTGTTGCTTTTCGCCTTGCGTTGCGTCGAGTTGCTCGCGCAACGCCGCAAGCCGTTGCACCATCTCGATCTCGGCGGGCACGTAGCCGGCATCCTTCAGCATCTTGTACGCCATGCGCAGCTCCGTCGGCGTTTCAAGGTAACCGTCGTCGAATTTGAACGGTTCGCCGAAGCCGGGAATCGCCTTGAGCTCACCCGTCTGCTCGACCTTCTGAACCCACTGTCTGATGACTTCGTCTACACCCGCCATGGCGGAACTCCTTCTGACGTTCTGCAAGGATACTGCCGACGCGACCGATCAGCGACCCGCGCTGTGCTGTTCAGTGCGCCGCCGTTCAATGCGCAATTGTGGCGAGCCGCACACCGAGATAGATGAATACGCCGCCGATCGTTCGATTGATCCACGTGCGTACGGCGCGGGAGTCCTTCACGCGGCGCGCGATCCGGGCCGCGGACCACGCCACGAACAGATTCCACAGCGTCGCGTTGAAGTTGAAAACGCAGCCGAGAAATATGAACGCGAGCGCCTTGTGCGGCGCGTCCGGCTCGATGAACTGCGGCAGAAACGCAAGAAAGAACAACGCAACCTTGGGGTTCAACGCATTCGTCGCGAAGCCTTGCGCGAAGATGCGTCGCAAGCGTTGCTGCGGCGCCCGCGCACCGGGTACGAGCGTTTGCGCCGGCGTTCGCAACATCGAGATCCCCATCCAGACGAGATAGGCGCCGCCGACCCACTTCAACACGGTGAATGCGGTGGCCGATGCGGCCAGCAACGCCGAGAGACCCAACGCCGCCGCAAAAATATGCACCCAACAACCGGCGCCGATGCCGAGCGCCGCAACTGCGCCGGCGCGCCAACCTTGACTCGTGGTCCGGCTCAGGATGTACAGCGTGTCGGGACCCGGCGCGATGTTCAGCAACAACCCCGACACCACGAACAACCACAGATCATGCGCGCCGAACATCACGAATCCTCATCCTCGCCGCGTGTCACGTCGTGTGTCACGTCGCGTGCCACGTAGTGAAACTCCACGAGATATACCTTCTCACCATGACCGTGCTTCGCGATCTTCAGCAGATCGACGACGCCGCTGAATCCCGAGCGACG
>JANLUG010000418.1:0-6859 GCA_031363335.1 Gammaproteobacteria bacterium | reverse complement strand
GGCGGAACTCGATCTTACTGTGCTGCTCGTGGACGCGGACGTTGCCAAAAACGACGTGGCGAGAGTGCTGGGTATCTCCTACGAGACCGGTCTCACCGACCTTCTTGCACGAAACGGCGTTCACGCCGAAGACACCGTTCTGCAGACGAACATCGAATCATTGTCCTTCCTTCCGTCCGGCAAGATGCTGCCGAACGTCGATGAGTTGTTCGCGAGCGAAAAAATGGCGCGAATGATGCGGGAACTTGCGGAGCGTGATCCGAATCGAATCGTCATCGTCGATGCACCGCCGTTGCATGCGGGCACGGAAGCAAGCGTGCTGGCGCGGATGGTCGGCCATGTTGTGGTGTTGGTCGAAGCAGACAAGACGCCGCAGTCATCCGTATCGGATGCACTGCACCAGCTCAAGGGTTGCGAGTCCGTCAGCATGATTTTGAACAAGGCTCGCCGACGTTCGTCCGATCATGTCGCGTACGGGTATGGCTACGGCTACGGAAGCCAAGGGAGCTAGCGTCGATGTACAGGGAGTTCTTTGCACTCACGGGCAAGCCGTTCCAGCTGTCGCCCGATGCGCGATTCTTCTATCCGAGTAAAGAACACAAGCGCGCGCTGTCATTTCTGCAATACGGTCTTGGGCAGGGCGACGGATTCATCGTAATCACCGGTGATATCGGAACGGGCAAGACAACGCTCGTTCAGACGCTGTTGGCGGACCTCGATCCGAAGGTCACGGTGGTTGCTAACGTGGTGACCACGCAGTTGAAGGAAGACGACCTGCTGACACTCGTCGCGTTTCAGTTCGGCTTGCGCCCGAACGGACCGAGCAAGGCGGTATTGCTGCGGGATCTCGAGCAGTTCTTTCTGCATCGCACTCGTGAAAACAAGCGTGTCTTGCTGATCGTCGACGAAGCCCAGAATCTACCGCCGCAGTCCGTCGAGGAACTGCGCATGCTGTCCAACTTCCAGTACCAGGGACGCCCGCTCGTTCAGGTATTCCTTCTTGGACAGGAGGAATTTCGTGCGACGCTGTTGTCGCAGGGTTTCGAACAACTCCGGCAGCGAATCATCGCCACGTACCATCTGAATCCGCTGGACGCGGAAGAGACCCGCACCTACGTCGAGCATCGATTGCGCCTGGTGGGGTGGAATGCCGATCCAACGTTCACGGACGAGGCATTCGAACGCATCTACGGATTTACGCAAGGCGTTCCGCGTCGGATCAACAATCTTTGCGATCGCACGTTGCTCTATGCGTTCCTGGAAGAGTTGCATCGCATCGACGAGGAGGTCGTCCGCCTGGTTGCCGACGAGATCGGCAACGAGTTCATCGGCGCCGATCTGGACAAGCCCAAGATTGCGACGTCATCGAGCCCGACCGAGACCGCACCGATTCAGCCGCTCGAAAGCATGGCTCGAATGATGTTCGACAAGGCAAATGTCCAGCAGCGGCTCGCGTCGCTGGAGCGTGCGGTCGACTCGCTGGGCCACGGACTCAAAGACGAGTTGGCCGAAATGCGTTCGTTACTGATCGAGCTGGTCAGAGAAATGAAGGCGCAACGCGCAAAGAACGGTGATCTTTCGAAGCGTAAGCGCGCGTCCTGATTTCTCGGTTCATCTGTTAGTGGAAGTCGCGCGATGCAAAGCGTCGCACATCTTCGCCAACCTCTCCCAGGGTCTCGAGCAATTGCGTATGGTCGGTCACGTGACCTGCGATCACGTGGATGACTTCACCTTCGCGCTCGACCGTTCCTTTGATCTGCAGTAACTGTCCTTGCAGTAGTTGGGAGCGGTAACGCTCGAGGACCGAAGTCCACACCAGCACATTGATGTTGCCCGTCTCGTCTTCGAGGGTGAGGAACACGACGCCTGATGCTGAGCTCGGCCGCTGCCGGCAAGTGACAAGACCCGCGATACGAATCGGCTGGCCGTGTCGAAAATCGCTCAATTGCCGTGCGCTGCGACAGCCACTCAACAAAACGTGATCGCGCAGCAGCTGTAATGGGTGGGGTCCCAGGGTCAGCGTCAGATAGCTGTAGTCTGCGAGCAGATCCTGTCCAACCGTCGGCGCGGGTAGTTGAACATCGGTCTGATAGACATCCTGATGATCGGCAACTTTCCACAACGCCGCAGGTGGTTGGATAGCGGCCACGTCCCAATGTGCCTGATAACGATGACCCGACAAGCCCGCCAGTGCACCGGCGCGTGCCAGGCAACCGAGTTCGAGAGTGGATAACGCCGCTCGCGTAGCGAGATCTTTACCGTCTCGAAATGGCTGGCTCTTTTCGATTCGCAATCCTGCCGCCTTGCTCAAGCCCTTGATCAGGCGCAGACCCATGCGGATCGCACCTTGGTCGCGGATGTCGTCGTACTGACCTTCAATCGGTTCAGTTTGAATCTCCAGACGATGGTCCCAACCGCTGCATTGCACATCTACCGGACGCGACTCGATGCCGTGACGCTCTCCATCCTGAATGAGCTGAGACGGCGAGTAGAATCCCATCGGTAAACTGTTCAGCAGCCCGCAGTAGAACGCGGCGGGTTCGTGTCGCTTTAACCAGGCGGAAACGTATACGAGTAGTGCGAAGCTCGCGGCGTGAGATTCCGGAAAACCGTAATCGCCGAAGCCTTTGATCTGCTCGAATACGCGCTGTGCAAAATCTCGATCGTGGCCGCGCGCGAGCATGCCGTCGATCAACTTCGCTTCGAATTGTTCGAGGCCGCCGCGGCGTTTCCACGCTGCCATCGCGCGCCGCAACTGATCCGCCTCACCAGCGCTGAATCCTGCCGCGACCATGGCGAGTTCGATTACCTGTTCCTGAAAGATCGGTATGCCGAGAGTGCGTTCGAGAACGCTGCGAACCGCATCGCTCGAGTAGGTGATCGGTTCCAGTCCCTGTCGACGACGGAGATACGGATGCACCATGTTGCCCTGGATGGGGCCGGGGCGAACGATGGCCACTTCGATGACGAGGTCGTAGAAGGTGCGCGGTTTGAGGCGCGGCAGCATGCTCATCTGCGCGCGCGACTCCACCTGGAATACACCAACGCTGTCGCCGCGTTGCAGCATCTCGTAGGTCCGTGGATCTTCCGGCGGAATATCATCGACGGTGAGTTGGGTGCCGTGAAAATCGTTCAGCAGATCGAGTGTCTTGCGAATCGCGGTCAGCATGCCGAGACCGAGCACGTCGACCTTGAGCAAGCCAAGCGCCTCTAAATCGTCTTTGTCCCACTGAATTACGGTGCGATCTTTCATTGCGGCGTTTTCGATCGGCACCAGTTGCGCGAGCGGCCCGCGCGAAATGACGAACCCGCCCACGTGCTGGGACAGATGCCGCGGAAAGCCGAGTATTTCCTGCACCAGAATCAGAAACTGCTGCACCGTCGGACTATGTGGATCGACGCCGGCCGTCGCACAACGTGCTTCGAGCACGTCCTGCTTGTCCCACCAGGCGAGCGATTTCGCCAACAGATCTACGAGGTCGAGGCTCAGCCCCAACGCTTTGCCGACGTCGCGAACCGCGCTGCGCGGGCGGTAGGTGATGAGCGTGGCGGCTATTGCCGCGCGATGGCGGCCGTACTTCGTGTAGATGTGCTGGATGACTTCCTCGCGCCGTTCGTGCTCGAAGTCGACATCGATGTCGGGTGGTTCATTGCGTTCCTTCGATACGAACCGTTCGAACAGCAGGTGCAGCCGCGATGGATCGACCTCGGTGATATTGAGGCAATAGCACACTGCCGAATTCGCAGCCGATCCGCGCCCCTGACAGAGGATGTTCTTACTGCGCGCGAATTGGACGATGTCGTATACCGTCAGGAAGAAATACTCGTAGTTCAGTTTTTCGATGAGTTCGAGCTCGGTCTCGACCAGCTCTTTGACATCTTCGGGGATGCCTGCAGGCCAACGACCCGCAGCACCGGCATACGTGACCTGACGTAGAAACTCACTCGGTGTCAGTCCCGGCGGCACGACCTCTTCGGGGTATTCGTAACGCAATTCATCGAGCGAAAACCGACAGCGTTCGAGAATCGTCACCGATTCCTGCAGCATCTCGGCGGGATACAGCGTGCGTAGCCGCTCGATGGGTCGCAGATGGCGTTCCCGGTTGGCGTACAGCGCGGTGCCCAATTCCTTGACCGACGTCTTCAAGCGGATGGCCGTTAGCACATCCTGCAGCGGCTTGCGCTGCGCGACATGCATGTGTACGTCGTTGCTCGCAACCACCGGCAGGTCGAGCTTCATCGACAGCGTCAATGCGGTTGCGGCGAGATCGAGGTCGTCGCCGTTCTGCAAAAGCTCGAGCCCAATCCACAGGTGCGGCAGCATGCTATGCAGACGGCGACCCTGATCGAGCAGCACGCTCATCGTGGTGGTCATCGGCACCCACAGCGCGAAACATTCGGCCACGCCCCAACTCAGATCTTCGATGGAGAGACGGTAAGCGCCCTTTAAGCTGTCTTTACGCGCACGGCTGATCAGCGTCGATAGCTGGCCATAGGCGGTGCGGTGCGGCGCCAGCATCACAATCTTGATACCTTCGATCAGCAGGAACTCGGCGCCGATGACGAGGTGAATGCCGCGTTTCTTCGCTTCCATGTGCGCCTTGACGACACCTGCGAGCGAGCATTCATCCGTGATGGCGACGCCTCGATAGCCGAGCTCCGCGGCTTGCGCAACCAATTCGTCGGGATGTGATGCACCATATAAAAAGCTGAAATTACTTTTGCAGTGCAGTTCGGCAAATGCATCAGGCGAAGTAGCCATGGATGAACCATTCCCCTTTTCGATCGATGAATATCCAGCACTGGTTACCATCGGCGTGGCGTGCAACGAAGTAATCCCGATGTGCCGGTTCATACACGTTCTTTGTCGCCCACCAACCGACATCGATTCGCTCGGGGCCACGCTGCAGAGTGATATGCCGACGCAGCACTGGTTTTGGCTTATCGAACAACCAAAGCGGCCGGTGCAGTGCTTCGGGCAACGCCGCCCCCTTAGCACGCATGTTGGCAACCTGCATCCGAGGTGCTGTCGACTTCCACCCCTGCTCGGGGCGATGGTTGTCGTTTGTGGCGATGCCGGAGCAGACACCGTCGCCCAGACGTGCTTTGAATTGATCGATGAGTTCAGTTGGGAGGCGACCGGCAAGCTCTGTGCGGGCGAACAGCGAATGGCTATCCGCTTGCCAAGGTGCGAGCCGGATCGATGCGAGACGCAGCGACAGTACTTCGTCCGGCAGATCGAGCACGTCGAGCTTCAGGCGGCTGATGGACATCAAGACCTGTTTGTTCTGCTGCGGCTGGGCAAATTCGACTTCCATCGCAATTGCCTCTGAGTTGAATGGCGCGAAGCGCCAGGCAATGCGTATCGCCCCGAGCTGACGACCGATGAGCCAGTTGCCGAAATCCTGGGCGAGGCGTTGCATGGGAAACGCCAGAGCTTCCTTGTTCGAGACGCTCTGCAGAAAGTTCAGTTCGGTCGCGAAGCCCGCGGCCGGCGTGATGCAGATTCTCGGATCCGGCCGTTGCCCGGTTACACGATCGAGATAATCGAGCAGCTTAGGCCCGAAACGGCGTCCGAGTTCGACTGCCGGCAACGCGAATACCTGGCCTAAGGTATCGATACCCATGTTCGAGAAGCGCTCTACTATGTCGTTGTCGCATTCCGTATGGCGTAACGAAATCCGTCGCAGTGATTTGAGGCTCTGCGCCTTCACCTCGCTTACTTCCGGCCAGCGCGAAAGTTCGCAGTTTTCCTGCGCACGAGCCAAGGCGAGCGCTGCGAGAGGGGTATGGGCGATGCTGATTACGGCTCGATGACCGAGTTCCCCCAACAGGCTGATCAAGCCGCGCTTCAACCCGTAGAGTCCGCTGAACAACCGCAAGCTGCCGCTGATTTCGAGCAGAATTGCCGACGGTGCGTGAATGCTGATGCTCGCGCTGAAACGGTAAGCCGCATCGGCGAGGAACCTCAGCCGTTCGTGTTCGGCAGTGATGTCGCGACTGAAATGTTGGAGGCGGTGACAGAGGCTATGGGCCGTCGCGAGGCTGTTGCCGATGGCAACACCGCTATCGAGCGCAGCCGCATTGCGCGCCACCACACGATTGTCTTCCACCAGCACCGCAGGACGGTCTTCGTCCAGCATCCGTCGAGCGCAGACCTCGAGACCCAGAGCCGGCAGTTCTACACAGAACCACAACATGTTCACGGCCCGCCGGCATGTACCGATCGCGGATCGAGCAGGGGCCGCAGGGTTGGAAAGGGTGCAATGGAGCGAAGACTTTTCGTTCGCCACAGCGTCAGTTGCTCGCGCAGATCGCGTCGAGTCATATGCGTTGTGCGATACGCGAGTTCGAGCGCCAGCCGCTCGACCGGCCAGCCGCCGCGACGCTTCAGAATTTCTATGCTCAACCGATCCGAGGCCTCCGCCGGCTGCAACAGGATGCGCAACTCCGCCATCGATTGGCGCTGGGCGGCAGCAGCGGGACGAAACAGCACGGTCAGCGTTTCACCGCGCCGCGCGGCGAGTTTGAATCGACGCACATCTCTGGTGGCGAGTTTCGACTCGTCGAGCCAGGCAAGCGCCGCGCTGCAACTGCCCGATTTGACGGCTTGCTCAAGCGACCACAGCGCATCTTCGTGGGTTTTTGGATGTACCAGCAGCACTTTGCCGACATCGATGCCGATTTCAGCGAGTGCCGGGGCATAGGGTATGTGCGGCGGATTGATCCAGGTGATCCAGCGTTGCTCCTGAACGCTCAATCCCGCCAGTGCCGGCCCGAGCAGCCGCAACTCGCCGATGCCCATGCGTGCGGACAACAACTCGATCAGACCGGCCTTCGGCCAACCGCGATCGGCCAG
>JANLUG010000415.1:0-1682 GCA_031363335.1 Gammaproteobacteria bacterium | reverse complement strand
TCACCGGTACCGAGCGGCTCGAAGCGATGCGGGCGTCGGGCATACCGAATTATTTCGGTGAGCAGCGCTTCGGACGAGACGCGGCAAACGTGGCGCGGGCAAAAGCGTGGGTGTGCCGTCGGCCGCGTCCGGTCGTGCCGCCGTTTCAAAAAGGCCTGCATCTGTCGACCGCGCGCGCGCTGTTGTTCAACGCGGTACTGGCACGCCGCGTGGAGGCGGGCAACTGGAATCAGCTGATCGACGGCGACGTACCGCTCGATTCGTTCCCAACGGCTCCGCTATGGGGCCGTGGTCGTGCGCCCGCCAACGGTACTGCGTTCGATATCGAATGCCGGGCACTGGCTGAATATCGCGAATGGCTGGATCCGCTCGAACACCTTGGTCTGACTCAGGAGCGGCGCGCTCTCGTCATGCGACCGTCGCAGTTCGACTGGTCGATCGAGCCGTCGCATCTGGAGGTGCGTTTCGATCTATTGCCGGGCCAATACGCGACTACGTTGCTGCGCGAACTCGGAACGCTGCGCAACGCCGCGGCGGAGGTCCCCGCGTGAGCCAGTTCGATCTGCGCGGCATCGGCATGACATCGCAGCGCACGCGCGATCGGCTCGTGCAACGCCTGCGCGAACACGGCATCGCGGACGAACGTGTGCTCGCGGTCATCGGCGAGGTGCCGCGCCACATCTTCATCGACGAAGCCCTCTCCACGCGGGCCTACGAAGACACCGCGCTGCCGATTGGTCACGGCCAGACGATTTCGCAGCCGTTCATCGTGGCGCTGATGACGAAGGCGCTGCTGAACCGGCCGCGCGAACGGGTGCTCGAAATCGGCACCGGATCGGGGTATCAGACCGCGGTGCTCGCAGCGCTGGTCAAGCGCGTGTTCACGGTGGAGCGGATCGCGCCGCTCATCGAGCGGGCACGCGAGCGCTTTCGCGCGCTGAAACTGCGCAACATCCGCGTCAAGTACGACGACGGCAATATGGGCTGGCCCGACCAGGGCCCGTTCGACGGCATCATCGTCACGGCCGCCGCCCGGAGCGTTCCCGACGCGCTCCGCGAACAACTTGCGGTCGGCGGGCGGCTGGTCATCCCGGTCGGCGACGATCGCAGCCAGGAACTCAAAGTCATCGACCGGACCGAAGACGGCTTCACCGAGGAGAGCCTCGAATACGTTCGTTTCGTGCCGCTGCTGCGCGGCACGGTCGATTAGTCTCAGATCCCCTTTCCGGCTCCGTTCTAAAGGTCGCGGCCGACGTGCCGACATAGACCCAGACAACGTCATTGACTGAAGGGATTCGCAATGGGCGCAACTGAAGGGCTCGCGGTGGCCGGCGTGGAGACAGAGGGCGGCGCCTGGCAGACCGGGGTCGAGGATTATCTCGATCGGGTCGACGACGCCGAAGAAGAAGTCAGCGTTTCGCCGGATGCGACGGAGCTCTACCTCAGGGAGATCGGCTTCTCGCCGCTGCTTACAGCGGCGGAAGAGAAGAAATTTGGGCGCCTGTCACGCAACGGCGACGCCGCCGCCCGCAGACGTATGATCGAAAGCAATCTGCGTCTGGTCGTGAAGATCTCGCGGCGTTACCTCAATCGCGGTTTGCCGTTGCTCGATCTGATCGAAGAGGGAAATCTTGGACTGATTCACGCAGTCGGGAAATTCGACGCGGATCGCGGCTTCCGGT
>JANLUG010000401.1:0-1208 GCA_031363335.1 Gammaproteobacteria bacterium | reverse complement strand
CGACCGTACGCTAACGACCACCACGCAAACGACTGCCTCAATGCCGTCAGCCCGGATCCACCGAACGCCGTCGCAACCGGCGCATGCCGAGCAGCCAGCGATCCACGTCATCGCCTTTGCGGCGCACGTATTCTTCGACCTCCGGATGCGGCAGCACGTAGAACCGCTCGGCGCGCAGCGCCTCGACGACCGTGCGCGCGAGTTGTTCCGGCTCGATGATGCCGTCAGTCTGGCCGTCGCCGAGGCGACTCGGCGCCATCGCCGTGTTCACGCCCTGTGGACACAGCACCGACACCTTGATGCCGTCGTCACCATGCGTGATCGAAATGAACTCGGCGAGCTTCACCGCGGCCGCTTTCGTCACCGTATACGGCCCAGAACCAAGCGCCGCGAGCAGACCGGCCGCGGAGGCGGTGTTGAGCAGATAACCGCTGCCGCGCTCGATCATCGCGGGTAACACGGCACGCGCTGCATACACGTGCGCCATCACGTGCAGCTCCCACTGCTTCTGCCACACCGCGTTCGGTGCGTCGAGCAGCACACCTTGCCCCCCAGCACCGGCGTTGGAACAGAACAGATCGATCGGACCGTGGCGCTCGCGTGTGCGCTCGACGAGCGCGATCACCTGCGCCTCGTCGGTGACGTCGCAAGCCATACCGTCGCAGCCGATCTCGCGCTCCGCGCGCTCGACCGCAGCCGCATCGAGATCGGCGAGCATCACTGCCTTCGCGCGTTCATCGAGAAATGCGCGCGCCATCGCGCGACCAATTCCACCGCTTCCGCCGGTGATGATCGCGACTTTGCCGTTCAGTTCCATCAATACCTCCGAGCACATGCCACCGCTGCGAGAGTGTAGGGCCGATCGTGGGGCGTCTGGGAGTGCGACGTGCTGTCGTCCGCCTAAATGCATAGGAGGCATGCGCCAATGGGCCGATCGCTGCACAATGCCGGCTCTCCTCCCAGCTCTCAGCGCATGGCCGGAATCAGTCCGCAATCACCCGACATATTGCCGCCGGAGGTTCTGCCGCCCGGTGTGCGCGCGCGTCGCATCGCCAACGTCAATGGCCTGAGCATGCACGTGCTCGAGGCGGGCTTCGAAACGCCGGGGCGGCCGCTGGTTCTGCTGCTGCACGGTTTTCCGGAGCTTGCATACAGCTGGCGCAAACAGTTGCTGCCGATTGCGGCGCTCGGCTTTCACGTGATCGCGC